>CAZFWE010000103.1:0-6006 GCA_964522685.1 uncultured bacterium
ATTGGTCCTTGCTGGCTTGGCCTTGATCGGGGCCGGTTTTTTAGCAGGCCAACCTTTAGTTTCTCTTCTGGGGGCCCTTCCCCTTGCTCTTTGGGCGTGGAGAGAATGGGGCGTTCTTAATAAAAATATCGAAGAAGAAGCCCAGAGAGGGCCGATGCCCCCTGGGCAAGCGGTAGCGGCTGCGCAAAAAGCGTTCGCCATAGTTGACGATTCTCCTACAGCAACGGATTTTGAGAAAATGCAAGCTGCTGTTGGTGGAGCCGCGAAATACAATCAGTTGCCGGTATTAGACATTAGTAATCATCCCCCTAAGGACTATATCGATTGGCTGAGGCCTGAAGATCTTGCTTTTCCTGTCATGAAAGGCGAATTTCTGCAGAGACCATTTATCGCTTTGAAAATCAAGGATAAAGGAGTCATTACTTTCTTTCAGAGATACGTTAATGCTCCCAATCCTTTTTGGACTTGTGGTCGAAGAGAAGACATTTTTAATTTTAATGTGCCTTTAGAAAAAGAAGATAGGGCGAATATTCACAAACTTGTTGTTCAAAAAAATCACCCCCGTTATACCCTTGCTGAGTGAGTAACTTTGACAAGAAATTAGGTGTCGACCTACGCTACATACCGCAAGCGGTCGCAAATTGAAGCTTTGGACTGGCTGCGACTTCGCCCAATCGATCTTCCTCGTCACTCTTCTCAATTTGGGGAGAGCTTCCTTGTTCGGAAGCGCAAGGCTTCGATTGGCCTTTGTCTTGCAGAGTCCAAAACTTCAATTTGCCACCGCTCACGGTATAGCTAAAATGCATGAGATGGTCGGCTCTTTTTTTCTTGTTTGCCTCCCCTTGTTTTGCACAAAACGCAGAACAGCTCTTTCTCGATCTTGAAACCGTTCATAGAATCGATCGCGAGTTACATGATCGCCTTCCTTTAACTATCAATTATCAACTTCAGGGTGGTTATTTCACGATGCCGAGCGCGCGGACCTACGACGCGGGAGAATTTGGCTTTGGGTTCTCGTACGTTCCTCCTTATCGGATTTGGAATGGGGCGTTTCAGTTCTTCGACCATGTCGAAGCGACGGGCAATTACTGGATTTACAATGGGGTTTTGGAGGGGAATTTTGGCCATTTGGGGTTCGGCGATGACGCAGAGAGGGCCGTCAATGTCAAGTTTATCCTGCTTCGAAAGGAGGATGGATTTACCTTCTTGCCTGAGTTTGCTCTTGGGTGGAACGATTTTTTGGGAAGCTGTCGATTTAGTTCGGTTTACGGCGTCGCAACGCAGGAATTTTTGCCTTGGAATCTAGAGACGAGTTTCGGATGGGGTGCTGGGCGTATCCAAGGCGGGTTCGGCGGGGTGGCGTGGTCGCCTTTGAGGCGCTGCAACAAGTGGGTCAGAGGACTTACTTTTATGGCAGAATATGATGCGAACGATTATCGGCGTCATCAGCACGAGCATAAAGACGGCCGGAAGGTCAATTGCCGAATCAACGCAGGCATTCATTACAGTTTTTTAAACTATTTTCAGGCTTCAGTCAGCTCGATCCGCGGTGAGGATTTGGCGGCGAGTATTGCATTTCATTACAATCTCGGTGATACAAAGGGGCTCTACCCCAAGAATTACGATCCGCCTGTTTACTCTTGCCCGATTGACCATGAGGATCTCGGCCTTACGCGCTCTCAAGAAGAGTTCGCTCAGGAGCTCGCCTATGCCTTCAAAGCGCAAGGACTCGATCTCTATTCGCTTAAACTCGTTCCGGAGAAAGAGGGAAAGGACCGGCTTTGGATGAAGATCATCAACATCCGTTATCGGGAAGAAAATATAGTACGGGAGAGGATTGAGCGTATTTTGGGCGGATTGTTGCCAGATAACATCGTGGGCGCGACTTGCGTCATCGAAGCGGATGGGGTCATCGAGCATGAGTATCGGTTCCGAGCGGAGGATTTAAAGCGTTACGCAGAAGGGAAAATCGGCGAGAATGAATTTCGGGTGATCGCACCTCTTCAAGAAGTTGGTAAGAAACCCAATGACTATGAATCAATGCCTCTATTTCAACGGTCAAAGCGAATTTGGATTCTGACCTTTCGTCCTTGGCTCCGGAATTTTTTCGGCAGCAGCACCGGCAAATATAAATACGAGACTGGCTTTAGCCTAGGGCCGGAAGGGTATCTGTTCGATCAGATCTATTATACTCTTTATGGGACGTGGACCATTTTTTCGAGCATGCAGAAGATGGGAGGAAGGGATTTTCTCAACCCTTCGCGTCTTCTCATCGTGCGCACAGATACGCTCAAATATAACCAAGCCAACTCGTTTCATGTAGAACAAGCTTTTCTTCAAAAGAGCTGGAACTTGGGCCGTGGGTGGTTTACCCGTATCGCCCTGGGATATTTTGAGATGGCCTATGCCGGGGTTGCGTGGGAAGCTCTTTATTATCCCGTCCACTCGGATTGGGCGATCGGAATCGAAGTTGCTCCTCTTTTGAAAAGGGACTATTATGGGCTAGGATTTCAGAGGAAAGTAGCTAAGCTAACGGAGAAAGGCTATGAATTTTTCCCCTACACAGGACTTCAATACTTTGTCGATTTTTACTACGAATATAAACCATATCATCTCGAGTTCAAGGCAAGCATTGGGCAGTTTTTAGCGCGGGACAAGGGAATCCGGTTGGAAGCGGCGAGAGTATTTCCCAGCGCTCTTCGGGTAGGATTGTGGTACACGATCACGAATGCCAATGATGTGGTGAATCACCATAGATATTACGATAAAGGCGTTTCTATGACGATGCCGCTCGATTTTTTCTTGAATAAATCGAGCCGCACCCGAATCGGTTATTCAATGGCTGCTTGGCTTCGCGATTGCGGCGCTAGTGCAGCGACAGGAAAAAGACTGTATCCGACTCTCTACTATGAGCGGTTCAATCCCAAACCGATGTTGTAAAGCAGCTTTACAATTAGATAGGGTGTATACACAAATTCCCAACTTTTGAGTTCATTTGTGTATTAAAGATCCAGAGGAAAACCAAGACCAGCCTTTGGTTTTTAGGCTGTGAGTTTTGAGAGCTGGTCATAAATTGGAAAATTTGAGAATTTCATGGAAATGACTTCCAATTATCCCCTCGTTGTCGTGACAGGAGCTTCCGCTGGCATCGGCGCTGCGGTTGCGCGGCGTTTTGCAGAAGGGAAAAGACGCCTCGTCCTACTGGCACGAAGACTTGATCGATTAAAAGAGGTGCAGAAAGAGACGAATGCTGCGATTTTTGAGCTCGATGTGACTGATCGAGACCGAGTAATAGAGACTATGCGCAAGATCGAAAAAGAATTGGGGCCAATCGATGTGCTGGTGAATAATGCCGGCATTGCTTTAGGTCTTGAAGGCGCGCAGAAATGTAATTTGGACGAATGGGAAAAGTGCATCGATGTCAATATCAAAGGACTTCTCTATTGCACTCGAGCGGTTCTTCCTTCCATGGTTGCGCACAATCAGGGGCATATTATCAATCTCGGATCGGTCGCAGGGTCTTATCCCTATTCTGGAGGGAATGTTTACGGAGGGACGAAGGCTTTCGTCCATCAGTTTTCCCTGAATTTACGAGCCGATCTTTTAGGGACGAATGTGCGCGTGAGCTGCATCGAGCCCGGCCTTACTGGAGGCACGGAATTTTCAGTCACCCGCTTTCGGGGGGACCGAGAACGGGCGAATAAAACCTACGAGAAAATGAAGCCCCTTTCGGCGCAAGATATTGCTGAAGTGATTTACTTTTGCCATACTGTTCCACCACACGTGAACATCAATGTTGTGGAAATAATGCCCGTTTCTCAGGCTTCCGGCCATTTCGCTATTCACAGAAGCGAATCTTTTCTCTAATATAATCCCATGAACATTCTTCATTTGGAAGCTTCCTCAGGTTGGGGCGGGCAAGAAATTCGGATTTTGCGCGAAGCGGAAGGGATGAGAAGTCGTGGGCATACGGTGATTTTCGCCGTTATGCCAAATGCTATTTTGGGCCGGAAGGCGACTACGGCAGGGTTTTTAGTTTACGAAGTGAATTTCAAGCGATTTGCTTGGATTTTGTCTCTAGCGCGCCTTCTTCGGTTGATCGCAACGCATAATATCGAACTTCTAAATACTCATTCTTCGTTGGATTCTTGGCTTGGAGGGATTGCCGGAAGGGTTGCCCGAAAAAAAATTGTTCGGACAAGGCATTTGTCTGCGGCGGTGAAAAAGGGCTGGAATTGTCGGATTTTATATGGACGACTCGCCGATTTTGTGGTCACTACTTGCCAAGCGATCATTGATCCAATTGCGGAGCAGTCGGGCAAGCCGAAATATTGTTTCCGCTCGATCGCCACCGGCGTCGATCCTGATCAGATTTGCGTACATGAAGGCGAGGGGACTCAGTTTCGCCAGAGACTTGGCGTGGGCTCCAACGATTTTTTAGCTGGGACTGCCTGTTTTATGCGTTCTTGGAAAGGAATTGAAGTGTTTTTAAAAGCTGCCGATTCTCTTCGTGACTGCGCGGATCTAAAATGGGTCATCATTGGCGGGGGACATGCAGAGAAATACCGAACGTTAGCCTCTAAGATGGGCCTCGATGGGATGGTCCATTTCACAGGACATTTGGAAAACCCCTTCCCGGCTCTTGCAGCTCTCGATGCTTTTTTACTTCTAAGCACTGCGAATGAAGGGGTCTCTCAGGCAATTTTACAGGCAGCTTATTTGAAGAAGCCGCTGATTGCAACGCCTACTGGAGGGCTTTCAGAAGTTTGTTTAGATGGGATTTCTGGAATTCAGGTGCCCATTTTTCAGTCGAAGGCCGTGGCGGACGCGATCCTTTTTTTAAAAGCGGATCGGGCTTTTGCCGATACACTGGGGCAGAAGGGGCAACAGTTAGTTCTTGAACGGTTTACTTTTCAACAAACTCTCGATGGGATGGAAGAGATCTATCGAAAGGTTCTGTCCGCAAATTGAGGTTCTGATTAGAATTGTATGTTTAATGAGGTGAGTATGGCAAAAGAGGAAGTGGTAGCGACGATAGAATTCGGGCTTAAAGAACGCGTTTTACAGTTTTATTTCTTTCATAAGAGGAAGGTTCATAGTTATATCGCCTTTGTTTTAGGATTTTCTGTGCTTATTATTAGTTATTTCACAGCAGGCCCCGGGGCGGAGGATGCGGTCCAAGCGAAAAAAGCCTTTGAAAATTGGAAAAAAGAGCCCCTGGATCAAAGCTTAAAAGCGGAAATGTCAAAATCTCTGAAAAAGATCGATGGCTTGGAGAGGGCAAAAGAGTCGGAGATCGCGCAAATCTTGATTTCGGCGGGACAGGTTGACTCGGCTGATCTTTTAGCAAGGCAATCGATTGAGCGCTTAAAAAAGGAATCCCCCTTTCACGCAGCCTATGCTGAGGCGACCTTGAATATAGAGAAAAAAGAGTTTCAAAAGGCTCTTGAAGCTTCGGTGGCTTTGAAAGCGCAAATGGAAAGGGGTTTGGACGCAAAGGTGTTAAAAGGAAAAAATTTGCAAGGCGGATGCACCCTCTACGCATCCAATTTGCTCCGAATTGCTTTGCTCCAAAAGCAAGTAGGCAATGCTCCTGGAGAACTTTCCGCGTGGGAAGAGCTCAAAGGTCTTCTCGATATGCATGAGGATTCGATCGCCGCTCAATTGCTCGAAGCGAATTTTGGGAAAAATGGCTTTTCCCTGTCTGATTTCATTTCTCTAAGAGAGCGTTTCCTCGTTCACTGAAGGTTACCAAACTCGGGCAATCCTTGTCTGGAACCCCTGCTACAAGTATAGAGAAATTAGAGGGACTGTGAAGGGAGCAGGCAAGGCAATCGGGTATTTGCCTATGGTTCCGCTTCCCTTTCCCAAGACGGTACTCGATTGCCTCAACCATCAGATCACAGATCATTTGGCTATTAATACCGATCGTAGAGGCAACGTATCTCATCACAGATGCCGGTGTGGACGCTGGATCAAGAGCTGGATTTTATACAGGGCTTAGCT
>CAZFWE010000104.1:0-5988 GCA_964522685.1 uncultured bacterium
AACGAAACTTCTGACTATCGCCTCCGAGACGATTACATTCTCGAAGCTGAACGTTTATTGACTGAGGAAGTTCCTTTGACTCCCCTTTATCACTACAATCATGTCACGGCGAATCGCTCGGAATTCAAGGGGATTTCCTTTTTGCCAAATGGGTTGCTCTCTTTCACCGCCTGTTCCTCTGATTTAATGAATGAAACAATCGCCCAATGCTCCTATGGATAAGATGCTTAAAATCATTTCTTATCCGCCTAAATCCTTTGTTGAGGAGGCATTCGTTTCGACGGTCGAAAAAAAGGTGTCCGAGCTTCTTTCTGAAAAGATCAAGCTTCAAATCCTGAAAAATAATCCTTCAGGCTTATTGGAATCAATCCCCATTTTCGGAACTTTCGTCTCTTCCGATGCTTTTAGAATCTCCTTTCTATGCCCGTGGGAATACACGCACGGCGTCGGCCGGTATATCGACGATGTGATCAGGCAGTGGCTTGTTCCAGGAAAAATTTTGGGTATGACGGCTACACTCAGATTCTCCTTTTCCTTTGCTACACTAACGACGCAGCGTTTTTTCTTTGGCAGCTCCGTACTCGATCTCAACTCACCTCACGATCAGGAAATCGCCGAGCGCAATTTGAAGCCTTTAATTGAAGAGATCCGTCTCAATATCCAAGCCGTTTATCGAGCGAGGTACATCGCTTCCATCAAAAGTATTTCGATTGAACAAAGAAATGGAATGATCAAAGAAAATTTAAGCAAGATCCTCAATATTCCCAAATCCGATTTCGATCGCTCTCTTTTCGACCAAATGCATCAATTTCTCATGAAATTAGGGCGAGAAGAAAAAATGAACGAGATCCAAAAGGCGATCGTCGAGAAAACTCAAGCAAGGCCTAAAGCATTTGACCGGGGCATGTTTTCTGAAATGACCTATTTTACAATTCTCTTTAAAAATCAATTCGCATTCAAGAGGGACTCACGCCATATCAGCCGTGTAATTGCGCTCCATTATCTATTTAAAAAAATCCTCCTTGATACAGTCAGAAAAGGCCCAGCAGAACGGCATATGCGATTGAAAGTATACAAGACAAAGCTCAATGAAGAGCAAAATGTCCTGGGGATCTTATTCGGAATGAATATTTTACGAGACAGCGAACGATTGGATAAGGAATTCATTCTTGACGCGATCCGCTCTTTTCTTCCTCAAGTAGAAGCCGTCAAGGATTCCTATCTCTTTGACCAACGGGAAAAAAAGCTATTCCTCTCGTATCTTGAAATCCACAAACCTTCGTTCGAGCCTTTTCGCATGGAAGAGATCAATCTTCTTCGAGAAAGGCTGGGGATCGAAATCAAAAAACAGATTAAAAATGACGTACATCCGATTTTTTTCCCTCGCAACGAGGAAGAGATCGCCCGGAATCTAATCCTTCTTAGCCAGCAGCTTAGATATAACCGCGACTTACCTCAAGTCAGCATTCATTATGAAAAACAAAGTGAATCAGAACTCTTTTTTTCGATCATGATGGCCAGGCTGCTTCTCCCAACCTCCAAAGGACTTCGGGAACTCATTGTAAGAGGAGAAAGCGACCTTAAGATTTCGATCGATGAGATTCGCGAGATCGGAAAACTCAAGCGGAAAATCCCCAAAGAGACCTCAATGCTACGCGTCGCGCTGGACAAAGCGTCTTTTTTTCGTCCCGATTATTCTGTAGATCTCCTTCGGGCCCGACAGCGAGTCGCTTATGAACTTTCAAAAGTCATCGGAGAATACCGCGATTTCAATGGAGGCATGATCTTAAAGCAAGAAGAGTCCCTGCTGGCCTTGCGCACCTCTCTAGGAGCCATGTCTCAAGAGATCGAGTTTCTCCTCGAGAACTATTTTTATTCCCTCAGGCCGGGGATTATGCAGACCGTGCTGCCAACAGAAGTATTGAATTCCCATTTTGAACTTCTCATGAACCTTCGGAAAAACCCGAATTGCGAAGTTCTTGAAAAAAAAGTAGATCGCTTTTTCCTCCTTTTTGCAAGAACTATCGTCCCTGGATTAAAGGAGAATATCGAGATTGCAGTCGAACAGCTAAAGATCCCCTCCTATGAGTTGACGAGTTGTTCTTTGCAATTTCCAGCCAGGTTCTCTCTTGGCCCATCCTCTTCGCATTACCACGGTTCTGTAGACCTTCCTCGCAGCCCTACGGATTCAGCGATAGGGTATGTCTATCGCTGCGAATGCCTTGAAGCCATCGAAAGGCTAAAGGAAACGTTGGCATCCTCTCTTAGTGAACGGTGATGGTTTGCTGCGTGTTGCCAAGTGGGCCAGGGATCAATTTTCCACGGCTATTCACCAAATCGAGCCTGATCGTATGATTACCTTTTTTCAGCCCATAAATGTAATAGGGCTGCCACGCTGTCAGAGTGCGAGTGGTGTTCCCATCAACTGTCAGCCGCACTTTATACCCATCAGTAGACAGTTCACAGTTGGAAACGTAAAAATCCAATAAAATAGGCAAGTCTTCTTTAAGATACATTTGGTTGCTCGGCTCATTATAAGTAATATAGGGTTTTGAAAGGTCGTAATTAGATGTTTCCGGAGAGCTTCCTATATTGAAGGTGATCGCAGAATAGGCTGACTCCCCTTTTAAGCACTCCCCATAAGAACGAGCGAGGAATACGCGCAAGAGATGTTCCCCCGGGCCAACTTTGGGTAGTTCGAACTTGTAGCTCGTTTCGTAATACCAACCTTCCTCATTGAAAGGATCCAGAGCCGGTTCATAAACAGCAAAATAGGGCTGGTCATCGACCACAACATGGATTGTCTGTCCTTTATTCGACACGGCAATTTCATCCGCCCTGTCGAACTGGGAAGAGGCTCCGATTGGATATCCTTCGATCCTGGTCTGGACCCAAACGGGGTTATCTTTGATCAAAGCGCCATTCTTCGGGATCGAAATAACGGCCGTCGAACTCTCCGATTCAGGGGTTCTCTTCACCGGGAGAACTCGGATCTGTTCCACAGATTTTTGGATTTTTTGCTCTGCTGCAACAGCGAATATGGCGAGGCTCAAACTTAAAGCTAAAACTTTCATCTTCTATACTCCTACTGTGCTAACTTCCTTCTAACAGTTTCCTTTATTCTTTTATAGTCCCCAAAATTCTTTGCAATTTTCTTTTTAGAGAATGTTGCAAAAAACAGAGTGATTGCATAACTTGACGGCATGGCATTGATCCGTTGTATGCAAATTCTCACGGTCACAGGAGCTCTTCTGGCCACCAGCTCTTCCCTCTTATTCTTTAAACAAGGAAGGCTTCCTTTCTCACCCCTGGAAAATTTTCATGCTCAAGTATTAGCGTCGAATACCTACTTAGGCCCCACAAAACCAATTCCGGGCAACCCACAACTTGTTCGCGTTGAAGTCCTTGTGCGAGATTCAGACGACCCTTCCGGTCCTCAAGTCATCAGTGTGAATTTTAATCATAACAATGTCCCTCTAAAACCTCGCGATATCTATGGCAATCGCGGCAGCGGTAGTTTTCAACTCTCTCCTGGAAAATACAAACTTCAATGGGCAACCAATCAGAATAAAATTGACTGGCCCCGCAATGTCACTCACGAAGAAGAAGTGACCATTAGCTCTCGTGATCTCTGGGTTCAGATCCAAATCGAGGGAGATAAAGCGAACATCAATTAAGAGGGTGTTCGATAAATAAATTTTGATCGATTTTTCGGTTCTTTAAACTCGATGAAATATTTTTTATCGAACAGCTTCTTAGGCGATTTCGCTAGCACTCGCCTCTTTAGAGGCAGTTTCTTTCAGCCAGCAAGCAATTAAAGTGCCGACTCGGGGCGAAAAAAGCATAGAAGCATGACCGATATCTTCAAAAAGAAACTCTCGCGAAGGATTGTTTCTTAAAAGAGCCGATTGAGAAGGGATAATCATTTGATCCGTATTCGTCGCGATGTGGTAAAAGCGAGCAAACCGCTCGTTTGCGATTTTTACATGTAATTGGGAAATCAGCTCCGACCTGCACTCCATTTCTTTGGCATTTGGGCCAATGCCCATTTTAGCCAAGTGAGTACCTCCAAGCGGTGCGCCGATTGTGATGACATCTGTGACAGTTTCGGAAGGAGCAAAATCAGTTGCATAGAGCGAGCTGACCAATCCGCCCATCGAATGACCGATGAGAACCAAATCAGCCCGATTCGTCTCCTGCCTGATTTGCGCCGCTTTCTCTTTGACTTTAATCGCATATTCGCGAATCGAACGAAAGGGAAAGCCGAGATCGATCGTATAGATGGGACCAATGCTCTCTTTTGCAAGCCGGCGCTTTAAATAGCTCCATGCAGACCCGTCATTGCAATAGCCGTGGATCAAAAGGGTCGGCCTTCCATGTAAATTGCCCACTGGTTTCTGGAAGGTTTTAGAAAAGCGGAAGACCCTCATCATCGGTACTGCCGCAAGGGCCAATAATTCAAAAGACATCGCATGAATCCAATGGAGAAGAATCTCGATGCGCCGAGGAAAAAAACCAGCGAAACTATTGATCAGCTTCAAAAAAGAGAAAAAGGCAAAAAGGACGCATAAAAAGAGAAATCCCTGAGAGAGAGAATGAACTCTTGAATGAAATACGACGCTTAAGGAAGCGCTACAAACTGCGAACAATAAAAGAGTTAAGGAAACTTTCGAAATCCCAGTAACGCGATCAACTTGCATGATGGGCCTCTATAATTTCACTGTAACTAAGAATCTGTTTTTTGGATATGTTCTTTAAAAAAAAGTAAATATATAATCCAAGGTTTTGGAGTCGATCATGAAAAAAATAGCAGTTTTTGTACACGACCTCTACGAAGAATTAGAACTTTGGGTTCCCGTTCTTCGATTTAAAGAAGCAGGCTTTAAGGTAGTTATCGCAGGCCCGGAAATGGGGAAAACCCATCTGGGCAAGTACGGTTATCCCTGCAAAGCGGAAGCTTCGATCGATTCAATCCGAGCCGCTGAGTTCGATGGGATTATTATCCCCGGTGGATTCGCTCCCGACAAACTCCGTCGAAATTCTCACTTATTGACGATCGTCCGAGATATAGATGCGGCAAAAAAATTGGTCGGTTTCATCTGCCATGGAGGTTGGGTGCCTATTTCTGCCAAAATCCTCAAAGGCAAAAAAGTCACCGGTGCAGTTGCGATCAAGGATGACTTGGAAAATGCCGGGGCCTCCTTTCTCGATCAAGAAGTTGTTGTCGACCGGCATCTCATCTCTTCGCGCAGCCCGGCCGACCTTCCTGCCTTTTGTAAAGAAATTATTAAGCATTTCCATTGCTAATTAAAGAATCTTGATAAATCCAACGGGCAATAGAATCGAGAGTAATGCCAGCAGCAGGGATGGCTGTTTAGATCAACTCCTGAGCCTTACAAGATCAAATAAGAATGGATGTGGCAAGATTGCCTTAATGACTGCAAATTGATAACCGCAGAACGGCTTGCCAGAGATGAAAAGAGTCTTACATGGTTTCAAACAGAGCTTAAGCCAAGCGACAATGGTGTCTTCTGTATTAGAGCGCTTTAGAAAAGATCCCTCCATTTTCATGGGTACTGCAACAAAAACAACGGGAAGACAGCGCATCTCCGCAGGCAGATTTGTTTCTTCCCAAAGAATGTAGAATGCGGGGAGCTGAACACGTCACCGATTGGTGGCTAGTTCCTTTAGCAAAAGAGCCGGTGAAAAAATTCATGAGAGACGCTCATATTTCTGAATAGTTGCCATGACAGGGCTGGAAAGTAAAGCTCCGATTCTCAAAGCGATGGTCGAGGTGGCCAAAGTGGCAAACAAACCGTATCTGGCTCTACAACTGGAACTTGATTTGATGAGTAGTGGTGGTAACGTATCCAAGGAATTGTTGGATGCTCCACTCATGGTTCAGGATTTTAGCGTACCAAGGATTGAAGACACTCCTCCGCTTTCGCATCGAATAGAGCTAATTGGTCGGGCGCATTTTGAAAGACC
>CAZFWE010000105.1:0-5975 GCA_964522685.1 uncultured bacterium
TTAATTCGAAAGTTCCAAGGTAACAAGAGAGTACTGAATAATATTAGACAATGGCAGGAGTCATTCAAAGCTCTATCGATGGATGTGCTTAGTGAGAGTTCGAAAGCATTTTTGAATTTAGCGGAGATGCAGCTTGGAAAATTCCAAGAAGGGGCGAAGGCCGATTTAGAAGGGAAACAAAAGGCGATTGAAGCGAGCTTGGAGCCATTGAAAATGGTGATGAAGCAGCTGAACGAGCACCAGCGGGAGTTGGAAAATAGGCGAGAAGGTGCCTATTCAGCTTTGCACAAGCAGCTCGAAATGATGATGGCCTCGGATAAAGAGCTCAGAAAAGAAACTGGACAACTAGTACGGGCGCTCCGTTCGCCGCAAATGCGCGGTTCTTGGGGGCAACTCCATTTGCGGAGAGTGGTGGAATTAGCAGGGCTGCTAAACCACTGCGATTTCAATGAGCAGGTCTCTTTAGAAGCGAACGGAAAAGCCATAAGGCCCGATTTAGTGGTGCGGTTACCTGGGCAGAGACAGATCGTAGTCGATGCGAAAACGCCGCTAGAAGCCTATCTCGATGCCTCGGAAACGCAAGATGAGAACCACCGCGAGACCCGACTTTTGGATCACGCGGCGAGCTTGCGCAAACACATCAAGGATCTTTCGGGGAAAGAGTATTGGAAAGCGTTCGATCTTGCACCTGAGTTTGTGATCCTTTTTCTTCCGGCAGAAGCGTTTTTCAGCGCGGCTCTGCAGTCTGATCCGAGTTTGATCGAAGTGGGCGCAGATCAAAACATCATCGTTGCAACGCCGACGACTTTGATCGCGATTTTACGGGCGGTTGCGTTTGGATGGAAGCAAGAAGGTCTATCAAAGAGCGCCCAGGAGATTGCAAAGCTGGGTGGGGATCTGTATGACCGGCTCGGAACGGTTTGCGAACATTGGAAAAGGTTGGGAAAAGAGCTGAGCTCAGCGGTCGACGCCTATAATCAATCGGTCATTTCTCTAGAGTCGAGAGCGCTTGTATCGGCGAGAAAGCTCAAGGAGTGCAACAGCGCATTGAAAGAGCTGCCTGAACTCGAACAGATCGAGAAGACGACCAGAATTTAATGCTACTCTACGCTAAGGACATAGTAAGCAGGGAAGGCAAAGTGGTTATTCGGTCTAGGACTTACGAGCAGAGTCACTTGTTTTCCTTCATATTTTTGAAGGTCCACGGTCGTGCTATAGAGATAGGCAAGTGGAGATTCTTCACCACGCAGGATCCAGTCGCCAGGTCGATTCTTGACTGGGTGGTCGTACATTTCAACTGTGCCGCTTAAAATTGTGGCATTGGCTTTTTGCTCGGCGTAGAAATCGTCGGCTTTGCGCCCAGTGTGAAAAGCGCTCCAGCTTAGATAGAGAGATTCTTCGATCCTGTCCCAAAACTGCATTTGGTCGGTCATTGCGTTTTTTGCGCTCTTCTTAGTGAAGAGGTCGCGGTCTACGGAAAGGTGTTGATTGGCGAATAGCTCTTGGTGTTCCGCTTTGTGGCGCGCGAGCAATTCATCTTTCGCGGTGGCAGAAAGCTGCGCTTTGGCTTCTAGATAGGTGATTTTCTTTTGCAAATAGGTGTCTTTGAGAAGAGCAAGACCTTCTTTTGCTTGCGATACGGCTTCAGCAAAGTCGGAAAAATTCCGGATGATCGTCTGAAATTGTTCGATCACTGGCTGGGGAGCCATGTCTTCGTACGTTTTTTTGCATTCGGCTTCCGCGCTTAAAAAGGCGTTGTGCAAGAGTTCAGCGACTTGAGTTTTTTTCTTTTCCATGGCGGTAAGATAATCGGGGCCGCCGGCATTGCCGATGAATTCCTTAGATACGTAAAATTTAGTGGTAGCCGGAGGAGAGATTTCGATCCACTTGGTGTTCATCGTGGCAATCTGCCCTTTGATCTTATCGCCTGCTTGGAGCTGACCGATGATCGGGCCATCGACGTGGGGTTCCAAGCGGACGTTCACCCGGTTCGCTTCAACAACGTTGTCTAAGATATAGCTCCGGAAAACATAGGCTTTTGTATCTTTCGGGGGTTGGACGGCATAAAAATCGCCTTCTTCCCCGACGATGAGGAGAAGATCATTTTTACCGACTTGGCGAAAAATATGGCTGTCGAGATCCGGTTTGACGCGGATGCGAACTTTACTAGCGAGTACTTTTCCGGTAAAGGGTTTGAAGGTTTCTGCTCTTTTCGGAGTCTCTTTTGCGGCAGCGGGTTTAGAAGGGGCGGGGGCCGCCTGAAGAGCAACGGCAAAACTCAATGCAAAAATGGCTATTTTCGCGGCAGACATAAATGACTCCAAAGAACGTTCTTAACCAATACTAGAGTTTGGAGCAATATTCCCCAAGAAAAAATAATGGGCTTATGCAGGTATCTGGAAAAATAAGGGTGGGATGAGGGATTTTTAATCGTGGAGTGTTAGATTGTTGACAAATGATCGCTAGGGCCTTTTGTAAAAAGCGACCGTTTGATTGTTCACATCCCCTCGCTAAGGAGTGGATGTGAGCTGTTACTGCTGAATTAGGGGGTTTATTTCCCTGAATCTCTCTGATAACTCTCTCAGGTTTCCAAGCCCTCCCAGAATTGTCTCATTCCCTCGCCCTTATATAACTCTTGTGCAAAAGTTCCGCTCTGAAGTTGAGCTGAGAGTTCCTTTAGCTCCTGTTCCCTTAGATCTTCTTCGGAAATGTTCATGATAACGGTTTTATCATCAGACTTTTTCTCAGGATAAATCAGAGCATGTAATTTATCGATAGTAAGGTTCCGTGAATTTCTGAGTTCGTCTGCAAGTCCATCATGGCCTACTATTTCATTGGGGATACATATGTCGATGTGCCTGTTTTCCAGCTGTAAAGGAACCCATGCTTTCTTTTCAAACAAATTTGAAAAGATCGCGCGTATAGAGTTTTCTATGCGATGGAATAATCCTCGAACAGTCCCACTTTCTATAGCAGTAAATGTAACTGTTCTTTCGTCGTGTTTGTTCGAAATTGTAAGTTTTGAAATTTTTTGATTATATGTATGGTTTGTGTTTTCTTTTTTTTGTAAATTAGTTATTTCGGAAGCCATTTTAACCGCCTTTTTATTAATTATTTAATAATATTATATCGTTTTTGTTGTTTTATTTAAATAATAATTTTTTTTGTATTATCATCGCTGAATGGAATTGTAAGTAGTTGATTTTCAACGCTTAATGGAATCTAAAAAAATCTGAAAGATTAAAGGGATAAAAGAATTGCTTAGCTATGCAGGACGGCTTTGACGTGCTCGCAGTTTTTCTGCCCGCACGTGCACCCGAGCGGCTCGCCTAAAAAGACGTTGTACTGCTCATTTTTATCGAGAGGACTTGTCACAGTATAGAGCTTGTCCGATACTTCATTCACTTCCCAATCGCGGAAATGGAGATCTTCATCTTTGATTCTTTCCTCATCGTTGTCGAGAGGTGTGAATGCTCGTTTTAATTGGCAGTAGATGCAATTGCAATCGGTTTCCGACTGTTCGAGGGCCGAAAGGTCGTCAAAGCCGAAGGCTTTGGCTATAATGGCGACTTTGCTCAGGATTTCAGGGGGTATTTCTGGGAGATCCGATTGTTCCGGATTATGGTGCATCGATTCTCCCAGGGAGCTAATAGGACCCTCTTGTTTAAAGGGGAGGCTGAATGAAAAAGGGACTGGGAATTTTGGATTCTGTAGCGGAATCACCGGCTGTAGGTATTGGGCGTGTGCCTCTAAAATAGAATTGACATCTGATTCGGTAAGAGAGGGTATAGCAACCTGATCTCCGGCTTTAAGTGTAATTATGAGCGTAAAGGTTTCGCCAATTTTTTCGGTTTTTAGAGCGGCAATATTTTCCCAAGTCGTTGAGAGATATGGGGGAATGCTTAGGACTTTGGGAGTAATTTCCATTGTAGAGCCTCTTCTTTAACCTCAATTATACTGTGATTTTCTCCCTTGCGTCAATAAAATTAGCACTCTCCGTATTTGAATGCTTAAAACTGGGATAAAATTCTTGTGGTTAGCTAGTTAGGAAGAAGGTGAAAACGAGCTTGCTTTTGTGAATAGGGTTGCATATAAGCAATTTTTGGGGCCGAAGATTAAGGAGGGTAGTGGAAGAACACTGGTGAAGCGAGTAGCTCGTCGGTAGGCCGACCAAAAAATAGAGATAATAACAAGAGGTAGGAATGATTTTGGCCCAGAAGCCTGATATGCAAACGATTGTTTCCAAGGAAAAAAAAGTGACCCGAAAAACCTTTCTCATCGATACGAATGTTCTCATCCACGATCCAACTTCCATCAAAAAGTTCAAAAACAACGACGTCGTGATTACGCTTGCTGTTTTAGAAGAGCTAGATAGTCTTAAACGCTACACGGACGAGGTTGGCAAGAATGCCCGTGAGGTGATCCGCTATATCGATTCATTGAAGACGGAAGAAAATGGGGACTTACATCGAGGGATTGTTCTCTCGGAAGGTCCGAAAGTACGCATTCATTTGGAAACAAGGTTGGAAAAAGTGACCGGGTTTCCACTTCCCCTCGACCGCCAGAGCAATAAGCTTCTTTTGACGGCGTATCTTCTCAAGTCCGGCGGCGAGACAGTAGTGATCGTTTCCAAGGATTTCGTAACTCGCGTGAAGGCGGAAGCGATGGACCTCGAATCGGAAGATTACGAGGGCACTAAGACTTATTACGAGGATTTATACAAAGGAATCCGGAAAATCGCTACGGCTAAACGGGACATCGATCAGTTTTTCAAAGATGGAACTCTTCCCGCGATAGAAGCCGATTTTCGGCCGAATGAATACGCAATTTTGACGTCGCCGGAAAATTCTTCGGCGGTAGTGAAATATAGCGAAAAAAATAAGAGGCTTGAGCCACTTCTACAAATTACTCGCGATATTTGGGGAATCCAACCGCTCAATATTGAGCAGCGATGCGCGATCGATCTTTTGCTTCGGGACGACATTCAGTTAGTGACCTTGATCGGCCCTGCAGGAACGGGTAAAACGCTACTCGCTTTGGCGTGTGGAATGCGAAAAGTGTTCGACGATACTATTTATTCTCGCATTCTTATTTCACGCCCTATCGTCCCACTTGGAAAAGACATCGGGTATTTGCCAGGGACGAAGGAAGAGAAGTTGTATCATTGGATGCAGCCAATCTACGATAATTTGGAGTTTCTCTGCACGTCTACTAGCGGAGAGGGCAACGGCGCAGCTTCTTTAGAGTTTATCATGGAGAGCAAGAAGATCGAAATGGAAGCGGTCACCTACATCCGCGGGAGATCCTTGCCGAAAATGTATATGATCATCGACGAGGCGCAGAACTTGACGCCACACGAGGTGAAGACGATCATCTCTCGGGCAGGGAAGGGGACGAAAGTAATTTTAACCGGAGATCCGACTCAGATTGATAATCCGTATCTCGACAAAGATTCGAATGGCCTGACCTATTGCGTGAATCGGTTCAAGAACCACCGCATTTTCGGGCATATGTTCCTCGAAAAGACGGAAAGATCCGAACTAGCGTCGATTGCGGCCGAGATCTTGTAATTTCGCATATTCTGTCAGCAGAAGAGCCATGTACTGGAAGATGCTTTCTGTTGACAGGTTTTCTTTTGCGAATTCCGTAGATCTCTCCGCAATAGCCTTCGCTTCCTCATCGTGTGTTTTTGCCCATTCGATTTTTTCCAGAAGATCGGAAAGATCTTCTTTCAGTGGGAGGAAGTGAACATAAGGTGTGAGCCCTTCGTAATACCATTGGATATTGGGCGTGACTTGCTTGAGAACAAGAGAATTGGAGAGGAGAAGCCAGAAGCACCTTTCATAGGTGCAGGAGTTGCCATCCACGTCTATGAGGTATTTGTAGCGGAGATGCTTGGTTTTTTCAACGGATTTGGAGAGCATTCCCTTTGCTCTCATGAGGCCGGGGACATCGGAGGTGCATTGGACGACACT
>CAZFWE010000106.1:0-5958 GCA_964522685.1 uncultured bacterium
ATACCGCCCTGGGCAAGCAGTACGAGATGCAAAAGCTATGGTTGATAAAACGAGTGAGATTCCCTCGCGTCGCGTCAATCACAAAACTGCGACCCAAAGAATCGGCCACAGGATATTCGTAACAGTAGTTATTCAGAGGCTCTAAATATCTCCGGATATCGTTTTCCCGGACTTGTCCCGTGTATTCACCCACATAGCTTCCGAGTTCGATGACCTCTTCGGCAAATAGGCCGTATCCCACATTCTCATTGATCCAGCGAATAGAAACATCGGGTATATAGGCAGCCTTGATCTTGTCGATGAACTGATTCCCGAGTTCCACCGCTTCCTTGCTCGGATCACTGAGGAGCCCCTTTTCCAATACTTCCTCTCGAGACTCAAATGCGTTTTGTCCGAGAAATTGGAACTTGAAGAGAATTTGGATCTCTTCGATAGATATATTTTTTGGTGAAAACATCAAATTTTATGGATTAAAATTGCGACTTTCTCGCCATTGAGATCCCAAGGCATTCCCTCGCAGGGTCCGAACTTCATATCAAAAGTAAGGGTTTCGCCGATGATGTAGTCCTTATGGCATTCAAAAGCCTGCTGCACGCGTGAGGTCGTCTGGAGTTGGAGATTGATTCGGTCGGTCACTTCAAGTCCCTGTTCGCGCCGCATCGTATTGATCTTATTCACCAACTCACGTGCGAGCCCTTCCAAGAGAAGCTCCTCATTGAGCGTGGTATCGAGCGCAACGGTAAGCTCCCCTTCATTTCCAGCCGCAAGGCCCTCTTTCACCTTTCGCTCAATTTGGACATCGGCCAATTCCAAAGATACCTGTTCACCACCAATTTCGATCAAAAGAGGGTGTCCCTCACTCAGCGATAAAATCTGCTTCCGGTCAAAAGCGCTGATCGCCTTTTGGGCCTGCGGCATCAACTTTCCGATCTTCTTGCCTAAAATAGAGAAATTGGGTTTTGCTATCCACTGTACGAATTTCACCTCATCAGCGTGCAATTCAATGCTTTTGACATTCAATTCATCGGCAATCAGCTGCTGCTGTTTTTCCAAGGCAACAAGAAGCTCTTCATTCGAAGTAATAAGGAGCGCTTTCTGCAGCGGTTGACGCACTTTGAGTTTATAATCCTTGCGTAGGCTGTGTCCGAGGCTGACAGCCAACTGGGCTGCAGCCATCTCTTTTTCAAGCGACTCGTTCCTCAAAGACTTGTCGATGGCTGGAAAATCGCAAAGGTGAACCGATTCGAGCATTTCGTCTGTTCTCAACTCCTGATAGATCGCATCCGTGAGAAAAGGGATGAACGGAGCTGCGACTTTCGAGAGCGCCAAAAGCACGGTATGCAGGGTATGAAACGCGGCCTGGCGGTCTGGAGAATCCTGATCTGCCCAAAAGCGACTGCGAGAGCGACGGATATACCAATTCGTAAGCTGGTCGACAAAACCGACAAAGGGATCAACTGCGCGGCTCAAATCGTAATTGTCCATCGCCGATTCGACATCTCCGATGAGCTTCTGCGTTAAAGACAAAATCCACCGATCGATTAGAGCAAATTCTTGTGCATTCTGATTGGGCTTCCAGTGGTAAATGTTCGCATAGGTCGAAAGAAAGACAAACGAATTCCAGAACGGGATCATCACTTGCCTTAAGACGTGCTCAACTCCCTTTTCCGAAAAACGAAAATCCTCTGCCTTTACGGCGGGGCTGTTGAGCATATAGAGACGGATTGCATCTGCGCCGTATTTTTCGATCACAATTTCAGGATCTGGATAATTTTTCAGCCGTTTGGACATCTTGTTGCCGTCCTCGGCCAAGATGATCCCATTGACAATGACGTTTTTGAAAGCCGGCTTTTTAAAAAGCGCCGCAGCTAAGACCGTGAGCGTATAAAACCACCCTCGAGTCTGATCGAGCCCTTCCCCGATGAAATCAGCGGGAAAACTATCCTCAAACTCCTTTTTATGTTCAAACGGATAATGGTTCTGCGCATACGGCATCGATCCCGATTCAAACCAGCAATCGAATACTTCCTTGATTCGATTGTATTTCTTGCCATCTTTTATAAAATCAAGCTGATCGATCTTATCTCGGTGGAGATCATCGATTTTTGCTCCCGTCAACTTTTCTAATTCCGCAATGCTTCCGATCGCATGTAAATCTCCGCTTTCGGAGCGCCAGACCGGAATCGGTGTTCCCCAATAGCGGTTGCGACTAATCGCCCAGTCGCGAGCTTGTTCTAGCCACTTGCCAAAACGGCCCTCTTTAATATGCTCAGGCACCCAATGGATCTCTCTATTTGCATCGAGGAGATCCTTCTTGATTTTTTCAACTGCGACGAACCAGGTGCTCACCGCTTTATAGATAAGCGGGGTATCGGAGCGCCAACAGAAGGGATATCGATGATGGATTGTCCCTTGATAAAAGAGATGTCCCCGCTTTTTTAAATCGTGCATGATCTGTTTGTCAGCATCTTTGACCAGCATTCCCGAGTAGGGAGGGACTTCCTCTGTGAACCTGCCGTTATTATCGACTGGACATACGAGTTCAATATTTTCTCGTTTGCACGCGAAAAAATCCATCTCGCCAAAGGCAGGAGCGCTATGGACGATCCCCGTTCCATCTTCTATCGAGATAGCCTCTTCCAAAATCACGCGGAATGCATTATTTTCTTGGAAGAAAGGAAAGAGAGGCTTGTATTTTTTGCCGTTCAAGGCAGCTCCTTTGAACCGCTCCAATACTTCCGCGCCTTCCTTGAAATTCGCTCCTAAGCGCGCTTCGGCCAAGATGTATTTCTCCTCATCTTTTTGCACTTTTACATACTCGTGTAAGGCCGATACCATCAAGGCCAAATTCGATGGAAGAGTCCAAGGAGTCGTCGTCCAAGCGAGGAAGAAAGTGCCCGGCTCATCGACAAGCTCAAACGCCACCGTCACAGATGGATCATCCACTTCGCGATAATTCAAATTCGCTTCGAAGTTAGAAAGGGGCGTGCCAAGCTTCATCGAAAATGGCATCACCTTAAAACCTTCATAGATCAATTCTTGATCGTAGATCTGTTTGAAGACCCACCAGACAGATTCCATGAAGCTCAAATCCATCGTCCGGTACGTCTTGTCGAAATCGACCCATCGACCCATCCGATCAACGGTCTTTTTCCACTCCCCGGTATAGCGTAGAACGATTCCGCGGCATTCTTCATTGAAATTCGCGATCCCAAACTTCTCGATCGCCGAAGCTCCGGACAACTCCTTGGCCTTTTCGATCTCGTTTTCGATCGGCAACCCATGGCAGTCCCAGCCGAATCTTCTAGGCACGCAAAAACCTTTCATCGTCTTATAACGCGGGATTGCATCTTTGATCGTCCCGGCCAATAAATGACCATAGTGAGGAAGCCCCGTCGCAAATGGGGGACCGTCATAGAAAGAGAAAATGGGCCTATTCCGTCTCTCTTCGACCGATTTTCTAAATATGCCCTTCTGTTGCCAGTGGCATAAAACCCTCTCTTCGCGGCTGGGAAAACTTTCCCCGTGTTCAAACTGAAACATAAATCCCTAACTTTTTTAACCTTCCATTTTGTCAAAAAATCGAAAAATCGGCTAATGTCAAATCTAAGGTGCTATAAATAAATAAGTTAGACCATAAATAATCGATTATGATAGAATAGATTTCGTAATTTCATGCGGCTTTAACAGTCCCACTTAGAGGCGAATTTCATTTGCATCTTTGCGGGGGTGTCAAGGTTTCGACTTGGGAGCAAGGCTCTAGTGGCATGCGGAGGATAATCGGTGGGCCTCCTAAATCATCCGATTAACAAATAAATGCAGAAGACTACAATCTTCAACTTAACGCAGCCTAACAGTTGATTTAAGTCGGTAGCCTGGGATCAGACCGGGAGTTCCAGGGCACTACCGTCATACATCTCGGAGTGAACCCTCTCTTCTAGGGCTATCTAGAGAGGAGTTCGAGACATAAGAATGACCAATCGGTCTCAAGTGATGTGCCCTGCAGCAAGACCGACTTTATCCCTGGGCGCTAAGCATGTAGTCATTGGTGATCTTAGCTTGCTAAGGACGAGAGTTCGATTCTCTCCACCTCCAATTGGTTGGACACTCTTTGTAGTCCACCATCGTTTTAAACGGTTCAGTCACTTGTACTGAGAGACTTACATCTCTCAGTTGCAAGTTCTGAAACATCAAATTCAAAAGTTGCCGTTTTTCACTCACTTCAGAACTCTCAAAGATTTCCCTAGCTCTAGAAGCTAAGTTTAGCACTGTATTGGCCGTGATATAATAGTGCTCATCAGCCACTTCGTGCTGTTTCATCTCCTCTAAGATTTCCAGTTGCCTAGACTTGTATGCTTTGACCTTCTCTAAATAAAGTTGTTCGTCGATTAATCCATCCAGTTTATCGTCATACATCTTCCCTATCCTCTGTTGGAGCTTGTCCTGCTCTTTCCTTAAAGATTGCATACTTTCACGATGGAACATCGATTCTGAAGAATGGATCTCTTTCAAATAATTTGTTATTTCATCTACCTGTTCTGCATTCAAGGCGATCTTGTCAAAATATTCCAATAGGGTAGCTATCAAAGGCTCTTCTCTCACATAGGTCCGCTTGCAAACTCCCTTGCCATTGGTGCAGCTATAATAGATATACCGACTCTTATGAATTTCTGGAGTGACTACACATCCACAAGTGGTACAGATGATCAGACCTTTCAAAATAAAAGGCTTTAGCGACTTATGTGGCTTTTATGGATTTTTTGATTCTCTGTTTCAGGGAAGATCTAAACGAATTCGAAGGACAAATTAATGCGATCTTTCGGAATCAGCAATCTCATTATTGCACCTCTGGCATTAGGAGGGCAATATTTTTGGCTGGACGGCATATAAAAAACCCGTCTTTTGAAATATTAGAAGCATTTGTTGATATAGGGGATAACAACGTCGTGGAAAGAGCCATACGTCAAACCCGCCTTCGGGAGAACAAACAGGCTGTTCATGGGAAGCCTGGAGGGCGGAAAGGCCATTACTGTGATCTCCACAGTAGGTTGGCTTCATACTGAGCCACATTAGAGCTTCATTTCAAATGGTTGAAAATAACTACGTCAGGAGGATTAAAATTCGGACAAACGTAGACGATAAACATCTTGGCAAACCCCTTGATGACGTTATAAAAATATAAGGACACCATCCATAAAGCCCATCACAATATAGGTCTTTCCGTTCTGTTGAAAAGAAAAAACAGAGTCAAACCTTTTAGCTATAGGTATCGAATGTTCACACTTACCTGTTTGTAAGTTCCAGATAGTTAACAATTCACTATTTTCAGTATCGGTGAATCTTGATTGAAATCCTACAACCAACTTTAATTCTCCTTTTAAAATAGCTGGAGCTAGCATGCAGTTTGTAGATTCTGGCCCCTGCAAGATATGCTCACATTCTCCTGAATGCACATCCCAAACACGAACAACACCATCCTGAGAGCCTGACACAATCTTTACCTGGTTACCAATCGTAAAACTTGCAACAGACATAACCCAATCTTCATGCCCTAACAGCACACGCTCACAAATACCGGTCTCTGCATCCCAAATACGAACAGTCTTATCAATAGAGGCTGAAACCAGCTTTGTTTTTCCATCTACAATACAGGTTGAAACCGCTTCAACAGATTGCTTATGTCCACGTAGTATATGCTCACATTTGCCGGTCTTCATATCCCACGTATGAATATCTCCGTATTTGTATTTTTCTTTATCTCCATTCTGTTCGTTATAGTATCCTGAACCTGATAAAATTTTTGTTTTTCCATCTACAACAAATGTCGCAACTGCTGTAGCAGTACTTAGATGACGACGCAGTGCCTGCTCACACTTACCTGTTTGCAGGTCCCAGACACGAATAGTGTTATTTACACGATCTGAACCGTTAACTGTCGAAAGGTCAAAAGCACTTGTC
>CAZFWE010000107.1:0-5923 GCA_964522685.1 uncultured bacterium
CTCCGCGGACGCCTGGAGAGGTCTCCGTGATGACCATTTCGAGGAAGGTGGGAGGGGTGACCTCGATGACCTCGCCTTTATAAAAGATGACCTGATAGAGCACTTCTTCCATAAGCCAATGCTGGATATTGCCGATGATGTCGTTGCTGATGGTGACCTGATCGTAGGTCTTCTCGTCCATGAAGACAGCGCCATCAGCTTCTTTATAGAGGAAGCGCATCTGATTCTCTTCGATGTCGGCCAAATCAAGCTTTTCTCCCGATTTGTAGGTTCTCTCCACGACTCGTCCGCTCTTGATGTTTTTCATTTTGATCCGGTTAAAAGCATTGCCTTTACCGGGTTTAACGAACTCGTTGCTGATGATGAGCCAGGGTTCATTGTCGACCTCGACTTTCATTCCGACGCGAATTTCATTGGTGCTTGCTGTCATTTTTAAATTCCACTTTGATAAAAGCTAAATTATCCAAATTCTTCTCTTAAAAGGCAACAATGGAGTAGACTAAAGTACATGGAACAGAACCTTCTAGAAGCTGAAATTGCCCGCCAGACCCTGGAGCGGTACTCCGGTTGTGAAGTGAGCCAATTTTATTCGAATTTAATTTTAACGAATTTTCCCCGGTACGTGGACTATTTCGCCAAGAGCCGCAATGTCCCGATCTATGAAGGGTCGATGTTTAAGGTTGCCCACTGCCCAAAAGACGAGGTGAGTATTCTCGATTTCAAGATCGGCTCTCCGGCAGCAGCTCTTGTCGTCGATATCTGCTCGTTTCTCCCGATCCGAGCCAGTATCCTTCTCGGCATGTGTGGAGGGCTCCGCCGCCGCTATCAGGTCGGGGAATACCTCGTGCCTGTGGCCGCGATCCGCGGCGAGGGAACCTCCGACTTCTACTTCCCGATCGAAGTCCCCGCGCTCGCCAATTTCCTAATGCAAAAAGCGGTTACTGATGTGCTGGAACAAGAACATTCTACTTATCACATTGGCATCACCTATACGACCAATATGCGATTTTGGGAGTTTAACGAAGGTTTTAAGGACCGCCTGAAAGCGACGAAAGCGCAAGGGATTGAAATGGAGTGCGCAACGCTGTTTGCGGCCAGCTACAAACGAAAATTCACCCTCGGAGCGCTTCTTCTCGTCTCCGACCTACCTCTAAATCAAGATGGGATTAAGACCAAGGAAAGTTCCCAGATGATTTACGATACCTATTCGGCCGATCACGTCGAAAAAGGAATTAAGATCTTAAAAGTCGCCCGCGAGATGCAATCTCGCAAGATCAAAGGCGCCTATCATCGAAATCTCAACCTTCAAACTTCGAACGTATCCCAGAATTCTTAATGATCGATCTTTGCGCGCTTTTTTCCAGATTTTTCTTCTCAGTTCGTCGCCTACGCTTTTAGGGACTGTCAAATAATAATAACAGCTTTTGTTGCGTGCAATTGAAGGGTTGACATATTAACTAATATTATTAATAATCTGAATAGAGATTATATTAATTAATTAGGAGAGGGGTTATGAGCATTTATCGGGGAATTGTGCACTACCATTTCAAGAAGGGATGGGAAGAGAAAGGGATAAAGTTTCTTGAGGTTGAGCTATTTAAAGCGGCGCATGAGTTTGGTAATCACCATTTCGATATATGCTTTGACGAGAAAAACCCCGGCCATGTGATTGGGACGTCTTGGTGGAATAGCTTTGAAGATGCGCATCGGTTTCAGCAGATCTGGCATCGGAAGGAGCAAGAAATTCTGGAGAATTGCGAAGGCGCTCCTCAGCGAGAGTTCTTTAAGCTTCGGAAATCGCTATTCGAGAAAACAAAAAAAGTCGCCTGATTTTGGGGGGACGTGGAATCGCTTCCTCGTCCCACGTTTTGGGGACTGTGTCTATCGCCAGCTTTGATGCCATGTTTCATAGTCGGAAAGACGCAACCCATATCGAGAGATGTTTCCTTCGTGCAAACTCATGAGTTCCGTTTCGACAACCTCGATAAAAGTGCGTGAATGTTTAGAATCGTGTATCGATCGACTCGAAGATTTTCAGCCGATTCCACTAACAACTCAATCGCTGCCTTGTGATTTAAAATCATCTGAGTTTATCGGGCTATTATTTCTAGGAGGAGATCTTTTTGAGAGGGCTGTTTCGGCATAAATGATCTTGGTTTATAAGCTTTATTTTAAACAGTTTGTGGGTATTGCGCAGTAAAATCTTGCGCAATAGCTCCGAATGTTGCGCAATCAGCTCGGTTTTCAAAAAAAGTTTAGATGAAAAGTTGGGTTTTTTGTTTTATTAAATGCATCAAGTTGTTAAGTTTTCTGGCGAAAACAAGGGGGTTTTATGTCAGCTGTTCATTTAAGAGAGTCTAATATTGTTCATCAAGATTCGATTTCCAATACGGTTGATAATTACTGCTTGATATCACAGCTCGCAATCCATGCGATCAACGCCGTAGGCTTACTTCTTCTGGCTGCCGGCATCGGTTGCGTTATTGCTGGACTTCAATTTCCTGCACTGGCTCTTCTCGTCACGGGCGCAGCCGCTCTTGTTTTGGGATTTGTTCTTGCTAAGAGCGACCCAATAAAAGAGGTTCTTACCCCTGCAATTGCCTTCGGGAAAGAAGCCTGGATACAGCATATAGGAGACCCAGGGAAGGTGCCGCCGTTGCCTGCAGACATTGAGACCATTCTCTCCGCTCCTTGCCCGTTTTTGCCTGAGCAATCCGTCCGCGAGACCCATGTGCTTGTGCTTATTCCTAAAACTGTCACTCGAGTTGTCGATGGAGAAAACGTTGCTGTGTCGGTCACTTTAAAGACTCTTGATGAGTTAGTAAAAGCTTCTAATAACGGCGCAGGGATTGGTTATGAACATATTCAAAAATCGATTTTAGAAGCGTATGGAGACCGTCTGATTGAAGAATCTCATTGGGTACTCATGACAAAAGAGGTAATCCCTAACAGTAGGGATAAAGACGTTTCCACTCAAAAGCAGCTCGTTGAAGCGATGGGATATAAAGTTCCCAGTTGCCTAGAGGCTGCTGCGTGCATTCTTTTGCAAAATGTGCGTTCAGAAATGCGTCTTTTTAGCAAAGAGTCAGGTACTTATACTTGTTGTGAAGAAACGATTCAGGAAGATACTGATAACTACCCAGTAACTGTGGGAGGATTTTCTTCGCAAGGCTTGATTATCCGGAAGCTTTACTTTCCTCACCATGCACATGGTGTTGCGGGGGTAAAGCTGATTAAATAAGTTGCGAAAGGAGCGTCCTGGCGGGGACTATGATCGGTCCTTTTTCTTGAAAACAATCCCGATCCACATAGGGAAGATCAAAGGAGATCTGAAATGCATGAGGAGCTCCCGTTTGTTCTTGAAAGTGGTAAAGCGATTTAGAAATACTCCGATCTCCCGATGTTTTCACTTCTACAAGGAACCATGGTTTTTTATTTTTCACCACCAAAAAATCAACTTCCCGCTGATCTTTATCCCTAAGAAAATGTAGTTTGTAATCACCAAAGCCTCGATCCGTCCAAAAATGAATGGCTTTGAGAAGGTGGGACGCGACAAAATTTTCAAGACGAGCCCCTTCATTTTCAATAAGGGCCCAATTCCATAAAAATACTTTTGGTTCTTTCATTAAGGAACGGGCGACATTTTTCATCCAAGGCTGTAGGCAAAAACAATAATAAAGGCTGCTGAGAGTGTCTATCCAACGCTTTACTGTTACATGTGAAGTCTTTATTTTTGAAGCGAGATTCGAAAATACAACCAGTTGAGCCACCTGCTCACAAAGAATATCAGCCAATAGTCGCATTTGACTTAATTCTTGGATCCGAGTCAAATCGCGGATATCTTCTTTAAATAACTGATCTAGACGAAGCTGTTTCCATCGATTCCAAAACGTGTTGCTTCTCTTTAAATAAGGCTCAGGAAATCCTCCATATTTTAGCAATGCTTGGTAATCTTCTTCACCAATCTCTCGAGGCAACCGGATCTCTTGATCGGGGATTGTAGGATCTATGATTTCTCGAATAGAAAGGGGATGGATCCGATAGAGAAAATATCTCCCCATCATGCTATCGCCGCCCTTTTTGTAAATATCGAGCCGAGCGCTTCCTGTTACGATAATCCTAGCTTTTTTCTCATAGAGATCAAAAAAACCTTTCAGGAATCTTTTCCAAAATCGATATTTGTGGATTTCATCAAATACCAGAATTGGAAGGATGTTGGTGAAGGCGTTCAAATGAGCCTGGGTTGCAATCGCTTCTGAACCTTCAATAAACCAAGCTTTGTGCCGATCATTATCCCAATTAAAATAGTAATGCGAGGAACTTTCGAGAGAGGCCTCTTTGCTCGCCGTTGTTTTGCCTACCTGCCGAGGTCCAGACAAAAAGGCCATTTGTCTGTATTCCTTCAGGTGCTCCTCGAGGAGCTCTTCATAGATTCTCTTCATACGACCAATTGTAACACAATAGACAATTGGTCGCGACTAATTGTTCGTGATGTTGCAATTGGTCGCATATAACATGTTTACATACAACGATGTTTATCGATTTTCCATGGATTTGTGCCTGGCAAAAAACGGCAAAGACACATTCTAAAGCACAAAGATTTTTTTGTTTTTTGCTCCTTGGCGTTTTCAAAATAACCAGCTTTTTCCTTGAATTAAAATTTTTTAGAAGATTATTCTATTTGGCATAAAAAGGAGTTTTTATGTTGACGAATTCAATTCAACGAAGTTCTTGTCAGATCCAAATCGTTCCTATTCCCCCTGACGAAGGATCGATACCGAAGATTGCAATTCATATGATTAGAGCTGTAGGTTTTCTTCTTATGGCTACCGGCATCGGTTGCATCGTGGCTGTTGGACTCCAAGTCCCACCAATCGCGCTTCTTGTCGCAGGTGCTGTTGCTTTGATCTTGGGATTTGCGGTTGATCGGAAGGGCGAAGTAGATCTTCCTGCTCCTGCAGCGGCTTTCGGCAAGGAAGAGTGGATCCAACACATAGGAGATCCCGGAGATGTGCCGCCGTTGCCTGCAAACATTGATGATATTCTCGCGCAACCTTGCCCATTTTGGGAGGGCAAAACCGTAGCTCAAACTCATATGCTTATACTTATTCCTAAAACTGTCACTCGAATCGTCAATGGAGAAACCGTTACTGCACTGTTTACTTTAAGAATTCTTGGAGACCTAGTACAATCTTCTAATCGTGTTGCGCCAGAGAGTTTACTTTCTGATTGTGTTGCGCCACAGATTTTACACGTTCATGGAGATACTCCGGTGACAAAATCTCGTTGGATACTCATGACAAAAGATGTTCTCCCTAGAAGCAGGAATAAAAATTATTTTGTTCAACAGAGGCTCGTTGAAGCTGCGGGATATGAAATTCCTAGTTGTCTAGAGGCTGCAACTGCTATTCTTCTAGAATACGTCCGATCAGGAATTCGTTGTTTCGCTAATTCCCCAAATATACTTACTCGTTGCCAAGAAATCTTTTGGCGAAGGCATCCCTCGCAAGTTGGATATTTTGCCCCCTTTCCCAATCGCTTGGAGATTATCTTGGGCAACATTGATCAAGCTAGCGAGCGCTATGGTATGGCAGGCCTAAAAAGGTTATAAGCTTTAACTCCAGCTTTTTCGGATTTCGCGCTTTTTTCGGTAGGAGATGTGTTTCGTCATAGTTCCGAAGAGTGTGCTTTCTCTTGATTAAAGCTTCTTAGAAGGTTATTCTACTACCCAATAAAAAAGGATTTTTTATGTTGATTGGTCCCATTCAAATAAGTTCTCGTCAGCCCGAATTTATTCATATTCCTCCTGAATGGGGCCCGATCCCGAAGATTGCAATTCATGTGATCAGAACCGTAGGCTTATTTCTTATGTCTTCTAGTGTCGGATGCTTTATGGTCGGACTTCAAGTCCCTGGGATCGCTC
>CAZFWE010000108.1:0-3113 GCA_964522685.1 uncultured bacterium
CTCAAACCAATCGATCGCCGGCCAAGTAGCAAAAATATCCGGCAAATGAACAGGCCGAAGACCGATCCCGATGCCTAAATTGGGAACCTGTCGTATCATGGGTTTAGATACTAAAGAAAAGCAAAGAAAAAAGAAAGAATAAATTAGTCCTGAGCGATTTCTCGGCAACGGCTTTGCGCTTAGTTTTCATCAGCGAAGAGCTGTCCGCTTCTTCAGAGGCTTCCTTTTTCCCATCGATATAGCCGGCGCTTGTCTCGCAGCCCGATTTGCCATTACAGGAATTTTTGAGTTCATTTGTGTGTTAAGTCTTTTTTCATAAATTCGAAAATCATGGGTCTATATTTTTTCTGTCTAGGAAAAAAATCCGCAAACCCTTTAGAATGCCAGGTTTTTAGAAGTTATTTTGGTGGCAAAACATGAAACACATTTTCTCCTTACTTTTGAGCCTTCTTTTTCTCCAATCGCTGGCAGCGGAAGAGACTTTTTTCATCAATTCGTCAAAAGAGGCCGCCGTAGAGGATGTCCACGCTTTTTCGGGAAAGCATTTTGTGGCCAGTTATTTGGATTGCAACCCTAAAGCGATTGGAGATTTGAACGGCCTTTTGGATGCGATGGATGAAGCAGTGAAAGCTTCGGGCGCGTCGATTCTGAACCGAACGTTCCATATTTTTCCGCCGAATGGCCTCACCGCGGTTTATCTCCTTTCCGAAAGCCACGCAAGCATCCACACGTACCCTGAATACGGAGCCTGCTTTGTCGATCTGTTTACCTGCGGAGAGAACTGCTCTTCCGAAAAATTCGACCGCCTGATGTGCGATTACCTCCAACCAGGCCAAACAAATGTCCGCAAATTTGCTCGCAGTGAAACCACAGAAGATATTCCGCTGAAATCCTCACCGCAAGGCTGAAAACGAATTTCGGGCGCCGTTAAAACCCAAGCTAAGTAAGAAGGCGCCAGAAATTTTGCGCATATCACGATCCTGCTCTCCATCAGGTTGTAGTTCATACTTAAATGATTGCATTCTTCGCATGGCCCAAATTATAAAGGATTGACTCTCTTTCGTTACCTAACAGCCTTGCCTCGGACAAGCTGTCCTCCCTCTGGCAAAGAAAAAAGAGCGTTGCAGAAAAAAAGAAATAGTTCTCATCAATAACTCGCAGTTACATTAAAGTGCAGTCGGCTCCAATTCCCTTCAAACGTCATTTGATCATGTAAACGGATACCCCAATCGAGCCGAGCTGTAATATAAGGTTCCAGTGTGTAGCGGACTCCTGGGCCAGCACCGATTAAGTAGTTGGTCTTCGACGAGCCCGGCACGACAACGTTGTTGTCTCCCCACCCAGCATCCAAAAAGGCAAGAAACTGCAAAGCATCCGGAATCGTACAAGAGGATTTAATCCTCTTAGCAATGGGAAGTCCGGGGGTTCTCGTTTCCAAATTCATGATCAATACATTATCGACATTGATTTCTCTCTCTTCATATCCACGAATAGTCTCATAGCCGCCTAAACCGAACTGTTCGCTAGGAAGCAGCGGCTCCGTTGAGCCTTGTCCTTGTAGGCGCAGAGAAAAAGAGAAAGAGCGAGGCAAACGCTGCAAATAGGTAAAAAATCCGCGGAAATAGACCCAATGATTTACTGCTCCAGGGCGCAGCGAAGAATAGTCGGAGTTGCTCTGATCTGCCAGCCATTGTCCAGGAGACCAAAAAACCGTCCCTTTAAAATCGATGCGATAAGTATTTCGTTCATAGTTACCGCTATATCCCAAAACAAGCTGCGTCAAGTTCGTATTCCTTCCAAACACAGGAAAATCTTCTGTGAATTCAAAAGTGTTGTTGGTTCTTTTGAAATCGCCGCCAGCTATGATTTCATGCTCTAAATAAGAAGAAATATTAAGAGGAACGAGGTAGCGGGCGCTTGTCTGCATGCTCCACCCATCATTGCTTTTCATAGGAGGCAAAACAGGTGGATGCACTTGGGAATAGCCTCCGTAGATATCTAGCAGATGTCCCCAGGAAAGAGGTACTGTGTATTCTACAGTATGCGCTTGAAAATAGTGCATATTGTAGGAAGAAGTGAATTGATAGGAAAGAAGATGGTCTAAGCCAAAGACATTTCCCCAGTTGAACCCGGCATACCACTGATTAGGTCCGATCGGTTCTACACCTAAATTATCTGTACCTGAATAGACTCGAAAAGGGCGGCGGTCTTTCGTAGACAAAATTATATTCGTAGACCCTTCTTCCGTCCCAGGAGCAAAGACAAGATCTACGCGGCGGAAAGGATTTCGGTTGATGAAGCTGACTGCTCGGATGAGCCGATTCTGATCGATGGGATCTCCAGACTTGATTCGGCAATAGTTTTTAAGTTTTTCACTCGATACATATCGATTGCCCTCTACCGACAACTTGTCTAATTTGCTTTCCAACACGAGAAATTGCAAAACGCCTGAAGTGATTTCCTGCTCCGGCACTTTAACGACTACAAAAGGATGGCTTGCTCGTCTATAATGCTCAACAATTGCCTCCTTAATGTCCCCAATTGTTTCTGTAGTGGCAGGTTTGGCTAAAAAGACGCGAAGATTTCTGTATAGTTCACATGCATATCCTGGAATCAGCAAATCGCTACAAATGATGTTTTCTACATTTTCTCCGTTTTCCTTCAGATTATTTTTTCCTAGCAACACAATTCCTTTAAGATCCTGAATCAAAACAGAATTGATTGATGAGTTAGGCTCGGAAGAAAAAACAGGTTCTATGATTAAACATCCGAAGAGGAAAAAAAAAACAGATTTTACACTCATAAGATCCAATCGAGCATTTTTGATGATTCGGAAATTACATGAATCATAGACTCTAATAGAAACATACTGATTTTTGGACAGAATATCAAGATGAATTTTTGTTAAAAACCATTCGACTCGATTGGGGGATTCGGCTAAATAACCAAGCCGTCTCCCCGGCAGCTGGAACCTTCTCCATTTCAGTTTGATCAGTAGTTATTAATACCAAAGATTGAATCTAATGCTCTATGTAAGTAACCGTCCCTGAACCCGTAGTAGTGACTGTTGCAGAAGGATCTATAAGAATCGGCTGATTTCCCGATCCCCCTCC
>CAZFWE010000108.1:3123-5897 GCA_964522685.1 uncultured bacterium
TAAACCTTGAACGGTCACTCCATTGCAATAGTCAGTCCCCTCTCCACCAACACCTGTTATATGAATCTGAGCTCCACTAACTCCAGTTCCGGTCGATGCAATCTGTCCCGCCTCCACACGTACTCCTTGATTGAGAATTGTAGTTCCGTTAGAGGTTCCATTAATTGCAATGTCACCGTACACTGAAGTAATATCTCCTCCCGAAATAGAAATCCCTGCATTACCGGCAAGCCCTGTCATATTTTGCCCTTGAAGAGAAATCGGTGCAGTTCCACTAGAAATACATTGACTCCCCGTTTCAATTCGAATCCCATAGTTATAATTTTGAGAGCCCTGACCAATCCCTATCAGAGAAATAGCTCCATCGCTTGCTGTTAAAGAACCGCCCGATAGGATAATTCCATGATTATTATTTTTTCCAGTGCCCGATGTTCCGGTGAAGGTAAGAAAGCCCGTTCCCGACGAATTACACTGAGCACCAGATTCTAATCGCACGCCAAAGTTCATTGCCCCGCTTCCACTTCCTATGCCACTGAGCGAAATATCCCCATCTACCGTATCGATTAACCCTTGGGTTAAACAGATTCCCATGTTTCCATGCGTGCCAATCCCACCTACTCCATTCAACGTAATTGCACCAGTACTTGTACTATTGATACCAGCTGCTGAATAGATCCCTATGTTTCCAATCCCTAAGCCATTTCCCCCAGCTACTCCTTCGAGAGTTAATAATCCTGCATCCGTTTGTAACCCGCATGTAAAAGAAGAGAGATAAATACCTACATTGCCATTAGCTCCGTTGCCGCCCACTCCATGCAATGAAAGCGTGCCCGATCCTGTTGTTTGGATGGTAGTAAAGCCTGCTACAGAAATTCCATAGACATTATCTGAACTATCTTGGCGGGCAAATCCTGTTATAGAAATGTTACCGCCTCCTGCGTCCAAAGTACCGTCTTTGATCACGATTTCACCTTCTTGAACACTGCCAAATGTCCCCACATCAAGAGTAATGGCACCTCCTTGCGTAAGGATATGTCCTAAATTTCCCATTTGAAAACTCGCAAGTCCCTCATCGCGATCTGCAACGATTGCTCCGCTATCATTGATAGTTGCGGCAAAATCGCCATCATTTAACGTCAAATCGCCATTGAACGCAATGGAACGACCGGCTTGAAGTGTCAGAGAAGTCCCCGCCGTACTAGCTGAAACCGTATCTTGAAAGATAATATCCGTGTTGGCTTGAATAACGACATTTGCAGTATCCAAAGCTGTTTGGAGAGTAGACCCACTAATGATTACAGACCCAATTGGATCCGAGTCAAAAGTATTTCCTGTAGCAGAATCAAATCCTTCAGAAGAAATTGTAACAAATTTTGGATCTAAGATAACTGTTCCACAAGAGCCGTTTGGCGCAGTCGCATTGACAATAGGGCGATCATCGCCGAGTGTAAAGGATCCTCGCGATGAAAAATGAATGCTTCCGCCATCTCCTCCTTGAGCACCGCCGCACGCTTCGGCAAGTCCTTGAAAGGCAAACTGTTGATCAGCCAGAAGAGAAATACAACCTCCATCTCCTTCCACAGCAGCACTGGCTACAAGATGAGCTCCAGGCTCCGCACAAAAAGAGGAAGACGTCATTTGAATCGTCCCTGCGCCATCTTGTGCAGAGACATTAATGATTGCTTGATTTGTTAGATAGATGGAATTTGCATCTATTTGAATCTTGCCGCTATCTGTTGTCAAAGGCGCGTCAACAATGCATCCACCTCGATCAGCAACAAGATAAATGCGCCCCTTATTTTCTAAAGTAGTTAACGCTTCGATAGATCCTTTGTGGCAAATAGCTCGTTCATAAGGGCTTTGGGTTTGAAGCTGCACAGCCAATGCTTGCAGACTGCCGCTGTTATAAATGTTCTCTTCGCTAGAAACAGACTCATTGATGCGGATAAACATACATTCTTTAGTACGAGAATTGATCATCACCTCATTCGTTGCTAAGGAAATAATCCCTTGCGGCGCTTCAATCTGGCCTCGATTGTCAATTGTGCGCGCGATCAAATAGACATCTCCTTCGATCGAATGAATGCTTCCAAAATTGACGATACTTCCTTCTCCCTTCTGTTCAAACAACAGATCTGAGTGTTGCCAAAATGTCTCATTAGAAACATCCGCTGTTGAGGCTAAAAATCCCGCCGTATCGATGTGAGCATTGTTGCCGATGAAAACACCTTGAGGATTCACGAGATAAATCGGACAATTAGCTTGAAGAGATCCAAGAATTTGGCTAGCTGAATCGGAAGTAACGCGGTTAAGAATCGCCAGTTTGTCATGGGATTGAATAAAACACACAGATTCATGAGACGCAATATCAAATTGATCCCAGTGGAGAATCGCTTGACCATTGGCTTGAATGCGAAGAAGATCTTTGGCAGAGGAAATAGACGCATCTCCTTGAAGAATTTGCCCACCAGAGGGAAGGGCACATAAACACGATGCATAGAAAATCGCAAAAAATGTTAGACCTCGTCTCATGATTTTCTCTCCTTGAATTTTTTCTCCTATCCCGTATAAATCATCTTCAATAATCCATAAGGAAAGAAGGTTAAATCGCAATATATTCCATCTTTATGATTTCTACAAATCTTAAAATGATATCGACAAAGTCTCTTTACTCGGATAGGTTCAAGAATTCACTACAAAATGCCTTATCGAATGCTGGAGGGGTTTGCTCGTTTCTTCTTTGAACAGTTCAAAAAAATGAAGGTTCCTACCTA
>CAZFWE010000109.1:0-5829 GCA_964522685.1 uncultured bacterium
TTCAGGCGAGGGCGGATATGTTCTTCGAACCAAGCCAGCTGCATGGGATCTTGTGCTGTCAAATAGAGATTGGCTGCATCGAAGCGGGCAACGGTAAGAGGTCGGAGCCAACGGTTGAGGGTAGAGGGACCTAATTCTTGTTCAAGCGAGGACAAAAACTGGTCCCATTCTTTCATCGTGCGGCAAGCTTTGGTTTAAATTTTTTCGTTAAAAACTGTTGCTGTAGAATGCCGAGGATTGTCGAAAACATGAAGTAGATGTTCAATCCGGAAGGGAAATTGTAGAACATGACGGTGAAGAGAATCGCCATCATTGTGCTCATCATCTTCTGCTGTTTTTGGGCATCGGTGAGCTGCGCAGGGTCTTTGGGAAGTGTTTGTGTTATTTTGCCTTGAATGAACATCACTAGCCCGGTGAGGATCGGCAGCAAGTGGAACTCATTTCCGATGATCCAGAAGTGCTGCCCCCAACTAAAGACGACATCTGGAGCAGCCAGATCGTCAATCCAGCCAAAAATAAAAGGAGCTCCGCGAAGGGGGAAGCTCGATTTGAGCATGTAAAACATCCCGATTAAAAAGGGCATTTGAAGCAACATAGGAAGGCATCCGCTGAACGGGTTAACGCCTGCTTCTTTGTAGAGACTCATGACTTCGAGTTGCGCTTTTCGGGGATCTTTTTTGTATTTGTCCTGAACTGCTTTGACGCGAGGAGCGACCGTTTGCATCTTCATGGTGGATCGGATCGACCAGTTATTGAGAGGATACATCATCGCGCGAAGGGCGATCGTGAGAAGAATAATCGAGGCGGCCCAAGAATGGGTGACTGCGAAGAAAAGCTGCATCAAGAGGAATAGGAACTTGGAAAAGGGCTGCGAAATGAAGGAGAACCATCCTTGGATGGAAATGGCGAGGGTGTATTCGGGACTGTAATGCGTCAGAGGATCTTCATAGAGGCCATCGAGGTCTTTCAATAGCCCTTCGTCATAAGGGCCGGCAAAGATTCGGAAATTCATCTTGCCAGAAGTCAGTGGAAGCAACGTAGCATAACCCGGATAGCTAGCCGCTGGATAAAGCTGGTAGGCTGGGTCGATGAGCGTAAGGCGAGTCGGAAGGTCTAGCCCATCTACTTTTCTTACTTGATAACCGGAGCCGATTTTGGTGAGGGGATCGAGAATAAGTCCCAAAAAGCCGTTGCAATTGGAGACCCAGTAGGGATTGATTGAAGGATCGATAACAGGGGTCTCTTTGGGCATCTTCATCTCTTCTACGTCAGCGCCGCCCTTGACCTTCACTTGGTACTTGAGCTGTGGTGCGTAGGAGCCTCCGACGAGTTCGACGTCGGGCACTCCAGAAGTGAGCCAAAGTCCGCTCGCGTCGCCGTCGATGGAAATCTCGAGATTGAAGCAGTAAGGGCCTTTTTCGCCGAGGGTATAGGTCTTTACGATTCGGCGACCGCCACTCGAGGCCTCGAAGCGGATCATCTGTTCATTGAAATCGGTCACTTTAAAGTTGAGATTTGCGATCTCGTCTCGATCGCTGATGATGTTGAGCGCGTAGTAAGAAGGAGAGACGCCGCTTTTTTCGGTGCCATCGGGTTTCAAAATCGCTCTTCTCAAGAGAGGATAGTAGTCGCCTAGAGAGCCTTCCGTTTGAAGTCCTTCTGGAGTGAAATAAGGGTGGAGCGGGAAACGGGCATTCTGTGGGGATTCAGCGAGAATTTTCCGATCGATATTGAGTTCTTTGACGATGCTTTTGGAATCAGCGCCAATTTGGAGTGGAAGATTGATTTCAGCAAGGCTTCCTCCTCGATTGGAAAAAACGAGTTGCTGGATCGAGTTTTCTAAGACGTAGAACGACTCAGAGTTATCAGAAGGAGGCGATAAGGAGACCGAGGCTTGTAAGACGAGTTCGTAATCGCTGAGTGCTCTGGTTTTTTTCAAAGATGGGTCGTAGGTTCCCACAGGGGCTTTGTCGGTTTGGTTCCCGAACTGAATAGAGGCTGCTGCTTGTTCGTTGGTGTTTGAGGCCGGTTCGATGGGGGATAAATCGGAGGAGGAGACTGTCTGGGCCAGGTGCTCTTTCTCGAATCTTTCTAGGGAGATTTTTTTCTCCTGGTTGATCTGGTCGCCACCTTGCCACATTCCAAAGATTGCGTTGATGCCGAAATAAGCTGCGCTGACGCAGACGAGAAAAAGAATCGAACGTTTGTCCATTCAGTTACCTGTATCTTTATCGATTAAGAGGGTGTTTTACAAAGTAGGTTTGGAATCGAAAAGCGGCCAAAATAACCCAAAAATCGACGACCTCTACTTTGTAAAGACCCTCTAAGTTTATCAGACTTATTCTAAGCGAGCAAGCCCTTTTGCAAGGCTCTTTTTAAACATAAATTTAAAAAGGCAAATAGAGAGGGTTAGGTAGAGAATGCTCAAACCAAAGCTAAGTGTAAAATTCTTCAGCGGAAATTCGCCAGTGGCCAGGATCGAGCGCATTCCTTCGAAAATATAGGTCGTTGGCAAGCACCAGGAGATGTTCTGAGCCCATCCGGGAAGGACATGGACGGGGTAAAAGACCGCGCTGAAAGGGGCGAACAAAAAACCGATCATCCAGGCAAGCGCTTCTAATTGCATGCCCCAGTAGATGATGAAGGAAGCCCCTAAAAATCCGAGGACCCAGCCGAAAATGAGGAGTGGAATGGCAAAGGGGAGGAAAGCCCAGCCGATGGTAAATACATTGAGCGAGTAGAGAATGTAGACCGCGAAGGCGCCAAATAAGATCGTCATCAACAATTTGCAAAGGCATAGCATGATGACGCCTCCGATCCATTCGGAGATTTTAAGCGGCGTCGAGAATAGGTTAATTAAATTGCGATGCCAAAATTCCTGGAGAAGGCTAACTCCGATGTCGACAGATCCTCGCCAAGTAATCTGCCAGAAGATGAGGCCCGTCATCAGAATGAGTGGGAGGTTCGTTCCGATGTCCTGGGTCTGGATCCAAATCGAGGTGAGACCCCATAAAAGGATATCGATGAGCGGCCAATAAAAGAGGTCGGATAGCTGCTGGGGCCCTTTTATGAGGACATAAAAATAACGGAAGAAGACTCCGACAGCGCGTTTTAGATTCATCTTCGTTTCTCCGCAATTTTCAAGAAATAATCTTCAAGCTTCGGCTCTTCAATGCGGACGTTGGTATAGGCAATATGCTGTTGCATCATCGCATTCAAAAAGGGAGGGATTTCTTTTTCGTCGAGGGAAATCTGGATGGAGCGGTGCTCGATCTTGTAGGGGAGATTCTTCTCTTCAGCGAGATTTACGGTTCTTTTCATGCCGTCGACGATCACAAATGTAAGGCGGAATGTAGAAACGCTTTTCGCGAGATTCTTAGGGAGGTCATCAGCGATGATTTTACCGGCTTTTAGAAAGATCGCTCGGTCGCACAGTTCAGAGACCTCTTCCATTTTATGCGAAGTAAAAAGGATAGAAAGCCCTGTTTTGTCTCGTTCATTGAGGAGGAATTGGCCTACTTCCATGGCGATATCCGGGTCGAGCGACGCGGTAGGTTCGTCGAGAAGCACGATTTTTGGCCGTATAAAAAACGCTTTGACTATCATCAGGCGAGTAATTTGCCCGGCTGATAAGGAGGAGACTCTCTCTTTTTTTTTGTCGTAAATGCCGAATCTTTCCAAAAGAGGCGCAGTTCTTGCTAAAATTTCTTTCTTTACGAGGCCATAAAGACGTCCGAATACGTTGAGGTTTTGTTCGATCGTTAAAATATAGGGGAGGCTGGTATAGGTGCTCGCATAGGAAACAGATTGTAAAATCTCCGATCGCTTTTCTGGAAAGTTTTTGCCGAAATAGACGATCTTGCCAGAAGTAAAAGAGAGGGTCCCCAAAAGCATCTGGATTGTGGTCGTCTTTCCAGAGCCGTTCGGCCCTAAAAACCCTAAGATTTCTCCCGGTTTTAGATCGAAGGAAATGTCGTCGACGGCTAAAAACGGTTTTTTACCATCGTAGACTTTTCGAAGTTTTTGGACGGATAATACTGGATTCATAGATGGACTTTAGTTGTCCGAGTTATTCTAGCAGAGAATGGATTAGAAAGAAAGTTTTGGACGTTAAGAGTCTTCACTCGAATGGAACAGTTATTCTGCGACTTCGAGGGGCTGCTGTAATTCGTCTTCCCAGGCGAGGATTTGTTCGACGGTTGCATTGAGAACATCATTTGTATCGAAGTGGTGAGCCTCTTCCAGAAAGACAAATTCTTTATTTGCTTGAGGTTCTTGTTCAAGACTCTTCGCGAGTGAAACGCTCTCTGGAATGACTCCATCGCGCCCGCCTTGAATAATAACTTCGCGAATATTGTACTCGGCTAATTTTTTAGAAGATTTTACGTTGTCCATTTCACAGCTGGTCCAGTGGACTAGAGCCTTGGCAATGCAAGCGGGAACATGATACTGAGGACCGCGGAGCGCAGCCATCTCGCTCACTTTTCCAAAAGTCATTTGCCGCACGACAAGAAAGTTGGCTTGGCTTTTTTCAAAGTCATATTGCTCGATCAGTTTTCCGATCGAAGCGCCTCCGAGCGAGTAACCGGCCAAGACGATTTGATTCGCTTTTAAGGCTGTCTCTAAATAAGCGAGCGCGGTTCTATGGGCCTGCCCAATCGTTTCCGATGTAGCAAATCCTTCACTTCTACCAACTCCGGGAGGGTTGATAAGAAGCGTATTGTAACCAGCGTGTTGATAGCTGTTTGCAAAATAGGCTATTTCTTCGGCGCTAGCGGCATTTGGCGTTGCTTGTAAAACCCATTTGCCATTATTGATTGTATCTAGGTTCCCGATCAAAAGTCCGCTCAATCGGTTCCCCTCTTTCTCGAGAGCCACATGGCGTACAATGGAGTTGCCCCAATGCCAAGGATTGAGAAAATGGCCCCTTTCTTTATCCAAAGCCTCCGTTCGAAATTTCGGTATAAAACAACATTTTAGAATTGAGCTTTGGATAGGAAAGAGCGGCATCATGACCAACCGCTGAATGCACCATCGGACTATCTCGTAGATCGCCCAGGGGAAAAGAATTATTTTTAAAAGAAAAAGAACGACTGTTTTCGCAGTGTCTACCCAAGTCCTTTCGGTTAGAGAAAAATCGACTTCTTCAGGCCCTTCGCGGAGTTCGGCTTCTGTCGATTGAAGATTCCATCCCAAAAGATTGTTATAGATTGGATTTACAATGCCCACGAAAAACTGCCTTTTTTTTCGGATAATATAATTAAAAGGCTAATTAATGTCTATTGCTCTCTGGCCTGGAATTTAGCTTCGAGGTCGGTGAGAAACTGGGAGAAGATCTCGCTGTTGCGCAAGTTTTCAAGCCATTCATCTTCAAGGAGTTCGTCGAGAGTAGGCAATGCGCGGGCAGCGAGGGCTTGTCGGATCAAATCCATTGCTTCGTAGGTGCGCCCGAGGATCGAGTGGAGACAGGCGAGGTGGTAGTGGGCATGTGGATTGCCGAGATGGCCTGCGCGGGAAATTTTTTGCTCAGCATCGAGGTAGAGTTGATCCATGAACTCGGCGTCGATCGTGTGATGGGCGAGGTGGATCAGACAAAGGCCCCATTCGAGCCAGAGTTTATCATTTTCATCTTCTTGGCGTGCACCGAGCCGGAAATGATTGAGCGCTCGCTTGTAGTATTCCGATTCCCCGATGGAGTGGCCCATTTGGACGTAGGTCATTGCCATTTGAAGATGGATTTTTGGATAGTCGGGATCGATGAGGAGGACGTGGGAGAAGATTTCGATCGCGCGTGCGAAATCTTTTTCTTCGCCTGTGTATTCGCCGAGC
>CAZFWE010000110.1:0-5808 GCA_964522685.1 uncultured bacterium
CGCGAGCGAGGACCAAAAATTTGCTGCCAAGCTGACGCTGCTAAAAACCAACTTTTGAGTTCATTTGTGTATAATTCGCAATCGCCTGAAAGTTATACTTCAAGGTCGACTCATTAAAATATATTTGAAATAAACTCTCTAATTGAGGATAGGTTCATATATATAGGAGAGTTATGAATATAGAAGAAAAGGGCCAGAAAGGAAAAAAAGTAATCCTCGTAACCGGAAGCGCCGGGCGAATTGGAGCGAATGTATGTCGAAGGCTGGGGGAAAAATACCCGATTGTGGGATTTGAGCTATTGAAGGCGATCTATGCCTCACAGCAAGAAGAACTCGTCCCGATCGACCTTTCCTCAGATGAGAGCGTCCATCAGGCGTTTACCCATATCCGCCATTTCTACGGCACCCAGATCACTTCCGTAATCCACCTGGCCGCCTACTATAGCTTCAGCGAGAAGCATTCCGATAAGTACGAGCAGATCACTGTCCGCGGTACGGAAAGGCTCCTGAAAGCTCTCCAAGATTTCGAAGTGGAGCAATTTATTTTTACGAGCACGATGCTCGTCCATACCCCGACAAAGATTGGAAAACCCATTAATGAAGACTCTCCTGTCATTCCAAAATGGGATTATCCACTTTCCAAAGTGCATACAGAAAAGCTCATCCATGAGCAACGGGGAAAAATTCCAACGGTCATCCTCCGAATCGCAGGTGTCTATGACGACAAATGCCATTCGATTCCAATCAGCCACCAAATCCAGCGAATTTATGAGAAGAGTCTAGAAAGTCGACTTTTCTCGGGCAATACTTCGCATGGCGCATCGTTTGTCCACATGGACGATCTTGTCGATGCGATTGCGATTGCGGTCGAGAAACGAAAAGAACTCCCACCGGAAACTGTCCTTTTGATCGGAGAGGCAAAAACGCTGAGCTACGACGATCTGCAACGGCAAATTTCCCGACTCCTTTTCAATAAAGAATTCGCAACGATCCGCGTTCCAAAGCTAATCGCCCAGATCGGCTCTTGGCTCCAATGCCACATTCCATTTACGAAAAAACCATTCATTCGCCCTTGGATGATCGATCTAGCTGACGACCACTATGAACTCGACATTTCGAGAGCCAAACGCCTCCTGAGATGGGAGCCTAAGCATTCCTTAGAAAAAACCCTCCCCATCATGATCCAAGACCTCAAGAAAGATCCCATCGCTTGGTACAAAATCAATCAATTGGAAGTAAAACGATGAAACGTTCCCCTTGGACTTCGTTCGGAGCGGCCCTATTGGGACTCTGGCTCCTCGCCTCGCCTGCGACTTTCGGGTATACGAGCTCCCCCCTTATTTGGAGCGATATCATTTGCGGAATTCTGCTTTTAATCTTCGGCCTTGTTCTCCGCTCCTGGGAAAGCGTCCTTCCCGCTTGGGGATACGCGACCATCGGCCTATGGCTCGGATTTGCCCCACTCGCTTTTTGGGCACCCGAAGCCAGCTGCTACTTGAATAACACAATCGTCGGAATGCTTTGTATTACTCTCTTTATCTTGATGCCAGTCATTCCAGGGCAATTGCCTGAAACAGGTCATAGCGTTCCACCAGGGTGGTCTTACAATCCATCTTCCTGGCCACAGCGCCTTCCGATCGCCCTTTTTGCCTTCCTCGCATGGATGTTTTCTCGCTATATGGGTGCTTACCAACTCGGCTACATCGATACTATGTGGGATCCGTTCTTCGAAAATGGAACGCTGCGTGTGATTACTTCAGATATCTCTCAAAAATTTCCCGTCCCTGACGCAGCCCTCGGCTCATTCGCCTACTCGCTCGAATTCCTCTCTACCTTCGGCGGCGAAAGGCGATGGAGAACAACGCCATGGCTCGTGATCATATTTGGCATTCTTGCAGTGCCCTTAAGCATCACGAGTGTGATTCTCATTATTTTGCAACCAATCGTCGTCGGTGCGTGGTGTACGCTCTGTCTTATAACCGCTTTCTGCATGCTTGTCACGATCCCCCTTTCCATTGATGAAATCGATGCGGTAGTCCAGTTTTTGAGATCCAAAGAAAAGCCGTTTTTGAAGCTCCTCTTTCAAGGAGGGCTTTGCCCGAGGGCGACCGACGACCGAAGGACCCCGAGCCTCGACAAACCCCTTCTCTCGCTCCTCCACGCATGCCGGTGGGGCGTAACACTGCCTTGGAATTTGGCTTTATCTGTTCTGTTGGGGGCGGGGCTTATGGCTTTACCTGGAGTCTTCGGCTTTGAAGGAGCTATGGGCGATATCGATCACATCTTCGGAGCTCTCATCATTGTGGCTACATTCATCTCGATGGCCGAAGCGACTAGAGGAGTGCGCTGGCTCAACGTATTCTTCGCAAGCGTCGTGACAATAACAACTCTAGTGACGCTCGAAACACTGTCCATTCACCTCATCGCAGGTGTTTCGGCCGCACTCCTTGCAATCCAAAAAGGACCGATATTAGAAGCTAACAATAGATTCAATTAAGACTGGTTTTCAACGAAGGCGAGCTGCGGAACTCGAAGATCAATGATCCTCGGTTTAAAAGCCCTCCCCTCCTCTGCCAAACCGAGCTGCTTCTTGTAATCTTCAATCATATTCTGGCGCAATGCAAAGAAATTTTGGAGCTGTTGGTTCCAATCTTTGGGTGCAAGCCGCAAAACTTTTGGGAAAGTAAAGGCGATTTCATGGTTTTCTTTCTTGAGAGAAATTTCCTCTTCAGTGATGAGGACAATTTCGCGGCGACCGAGCGATGGAGCAAAAGCATTCGAGACATCGATCCGCTTGATGCGAAGGCCATCTCTCCAGGGAGATCCTTCGAAGGTTTGAAGAAGGTTGAAAGCTAAGTCCAAATAGCGATTCTGAAGAGGCATTCGCCAGCGACCACCGGATCGGCCAAAAGAATCCGCCTCCGATTCGAAAGGAGGCAGACCCAGATAGATTTCAGGCATTTCTTTGGGTGAAAGAAACGGTGCGATAGGGAAGAGATAGCCTGACCGGTCAATCGCAGTGTTGGCGTAATCGGAGACCCAGGCGATGGGCCTATGAACTTCATAATCGATGTACAGTGTATTTGGCGGTAGGCGTTTTACTTTCGCCTTTGCAATCAAAGGAGATGAAAGAAGTGCAGCCTCGGCTTTTTTCAGATCGAGCGCATAGATATTTTTGGGAGTATCTGCAGAGAGTCCGAGAAGTTCGGCTAAATAGACCGTTTTGAGCGCTTCTTTTTCAGGCCCAGTTTGGATGATTCCTTCGATTTTATAGCGATCCGAATGAATTCTTTTTTGTTTTAATTTTCCATAGACAGAGTAGCTGCCAAAAGCCAAAATCAAAGTGATCGCTACTGAGCCACCGAGGATTAAAAAAGCCTTTTGGATCGGAAGCTTCGAAAGCCTATCGTCCACGAATCTGACCTAATCGCCGATGCGCATGAAGACCCAAAATGATGAGCTCATCACATAATTTCGAAACCGGCAGACCGGAAAGTGTCCACATAAGAGGAGTCGCGCTTGTTTTAGTGAATCCTGGAAAAGGATTGATTTCATTCAGCCAAAAGTGACCATCCTGGTCGAGAAAAAAGTCAATCCGAGCAAGGCCCTTACATCCTGTCTTCCGATACATCGCGACAGCCAGAGACTCACCGATTTTTTGCTGGGATTCAGAGATCGGAGCCGGAATCAAAATCGCCGATGCGCCTGAGCCATATTTTTTGTCGTAGGTATGGAAAACGGCGTCCTTCGCGATCTCGCCCGGCAGCGCAACTTGGATATAGTCATTGCCGAGAAGCGAATATTCGATTTCGCGTCCTTTGATCTCTTTTTCGACGATCATCGTGGTGTCAAGGCCGAAAACGACTTCAGCTGCCTTGGCAACATCTTCCGGTTTTTCCACCCGGACAACGCCAATGCTAGAACCGAGATGAACCGGTTTTAGCCATACCGGATAGGAAAAATGTTCATCGATTTTTTGAAGCAATTTTTCAGGGTTTTGACGATATTCGAACTGATCCATTTCAAAGTATGGCGTCGTAGGAACACCCGCAAGAACCGCTACATGCTTTGTCCACGCTTTTTGCATGCAAAGAGCAGAAGCCCGGTAATCGGATCCGACATATGCGATATTCAATGTATCGAGAAATCCCTGAATCATCCCATCTTCTCCTTGTTGGCCATGGAATACAGGAATAACAACGTCACAAGAAACGAGTTCCTGCAGGATTTCAACGGTGATTTTCGGAGTACCGGACGCAAAACAAAGCTTCAGTTCAAGCTTTTCAAGTGCGTCTTTTCCGAAGATCCACTCACCTTCCTTGGTCAAGCCGAAAAGAGCAACATTATAAAGCGTCTCATCAAGGCCTTCAATAATCGTCTTCGCAGACATGAGAGAGACTGCGTGCTCTGAGGAAGTTCCTCCGAAAAGAACAGCGACTTTCCATTTAGGCCCTTTTTCACGCACAAGTTGTAAAATCGACTCTCCGATTGTGGTCACATCCCCAGCACCGAGAGTCAATACAACATCGTGTGGGCGCAAAAAATCAGCGACACCTACCTCGAGATGAGCGCGCGGAAAAAACGAGAGTTTCGCGCCTAATTTTTCGCGCATTTTCGAGTAAAGAGCCGTGCTTGAAATCCCCTCGATCGGCGCCTCGCCAGCCGAATAGATATCGGTCATGACCACGAGATCGGCATTTTGAAAACAGGTTAAGAATTCATTGAACAGGTCGCGCACGCGCGTATAGCGATGCGGCTGAAAGACGACGATCAGCCGTTTCTCGCGGACTCGACTGCGGAGAGCTGAGATCGTAGTGGCGATTTCGGTCGGATGGTGCCCATAATCATCGTAAATATCGATCGCGTGAGAGCTCCCCTTGAATTCAAAACGGCGAGCCGTGCCGGCAAATTCAGAAAACGCCTTTCTTATAGAAGCCTCTTCGAGGCCCAATTGAAGCGCGAGTCCGAATACCGCCGCACCGTTCAATGCGTTATGACGGCCGAATAAGCGGAGTTCGATGTTGGAATACATTCTTTTATTCCACGAAAAAGAAAAGAGAATTCCCGTTCCAACCGTTTTCCAAGAGAGGATCTGGAGCGCGTTGTTTTCCTCAAAGCCATAAGAGGTCCCTTTAGAGCCAATTGACTCTTTACCAACCACTTTCTGCAGCCGAGGATCATCGCCACACCAGAAGAGATGCTCTTGCGCTTGAGCGGCAAAGTGCGAGAATGCAGCATCGAGCTTTTCTTCAGTTTTCCAGTAATCAAGGTGGTCGTTTTCCAAATTCGTGATAATCGCACCGTAAGAGGACGTCCGCAAGAACGACCCATCGCTTTCGTCGGCCTCTGCAATGAAATAATCGCCTGTCCCTGCACGTCCGTTGGTATTCCATCTGCGGTGAACGCCGCCGATTGCAAAACTAGGATCTAAGCCAGCTTCCATAAAAACAGACGCCAGAAGTGCAGACGTTGTCGTTTTTCCATGGGTTCCTGTCACCAAAAGCGGCCGTTTACCCTGGATGAGAAGATTGAGCATTTCAGAGCGGTGAAGCAGAGGTAGACGCGTTTCTTTGGCAAAACACATCTCGACATTATCGCTTTTCACATCGCTGCTGTAGACGATCGTTGTAGCGCCTTGAATCGCCTCTTTGCTATGGCCGATGCAAACTTGCGCTCCCTCTTTTTGCAACTCGTCGAGAAGAAGACTCGGCTTAATATCACTCCCCTGTACACCGCCCCCTCGCTGGAGCAAAATCCTCGCCAAGGCGCTCATTCCAATGCCGCCAAGCCCGATAAAGTGCACATTCT
>CAZFWE010000111.1:0-5803 GCA_964522685.1 uncultured bacterium
ATCTCGATCTCTAAGAGACCACGTCGAGTTCCTTGATTTCGGTAATATTCGAGTATGGCCTCTTTGAGGGCCAGTTCAAACCAGTTTCGAATCGTGACTCGATTGCCTGACCAATTATGGAAATATTCGTGCGCAACAACGGTTGCTATCCACCGAAAATTCGCATCTGTTCCCGATTGCTGATCTGCCAAAAGGGCAGTATCATTAAAGATCATAAGACCCTTGTTTTCCATTGCGCCAGCATTGAAATCGGGGACTGCGACCATTTTGAGAGAATCCAAATCGTATTCGCGATCAAAAAATTCCTCGTCGAAATGCATGGCTTGTTTGAGCGCTGTTAGGGAGTAAGCAGCTCTTGCTTCTTTTCCTGGCTCTACGTATACCTCGAGCGTTACCTTCCGGCCGCTTCTCGTCGTAAATTGATCCTTTAGCTTGCCAAAATTCCCAAGAACGCAGGCAAACAGATAGCTCGGTTTGGGGATCGGATCTTCCCATGTAATTTTTGTCCGGCCATCAGGAAGGGGCGATTCAGCGAGTAAATTTCCATTGGATAGGCGATAAGGGTATTTTTGCTGATCTGCGAGGATAGTTGTCGTGATTCGACTGAGTACGTCAGGGCGATCCAAGGTGAAAAAGATCTTTCGTGCTCCTTCCGATTCGCATTGGGAGGTCAAAAAATTTCCGCTGGCATAGAGCCCTTCTAAAGAGAGATTGTGAAAGGGATCGATTTCACTGAAGATTGTGACTGTAAAACGGGGGTCTTTCGGCGCGTTTAAGAGAATGAGTCCATCTTGCGTGATTTCGTAATGTTCTTTCGGCCATTGGTTTCCATTGATAGACACTGAAATGACTTTGTGATTTCGGCCGTCTAAGACGAGAGATTCATGGGGACTATTTCGTTGAATAGAGAGGTTTGTCGTCACGAGAATCCGATCCGTTTGAACATCAAGGGTTAGTTGGATATCGGGAACGAAAAAAGTGGGGGGCTGATAGTTCTTATAAAAGATGACTTCTGATTCATTGGATATTTCTGTGGGTTGCGCGTGGCTCAAAGGCGCCAAAAAAAGAAGGGGCACAAGAGATAAAATCAATTTCATCAAAGGTTCTCCAAGAATCAAACGGACATAAAATTGAATTTAAGCAAAAGATCGATTTTACATCTATATGAAGGTATCCCAGAATTCTTAATGAGCGATCTTTGCTCGCTTTTCGGTTGATTTGGCGCGGTGAAATGCTTTATTTTATTGTTTGACAGTCCCTTAGGTAGCCTTCCTCCTTCGAAGCAAAATCTGCAGAAAAATCGTAGCAAATCTAGGTGTTAAGAATTCTAGATACGTTCATGATTGAGGAGCTCTACCTGCTCTTCTTTTTGGCGGATAGGCGCATGCACTCGCTCGCCATGTAATTACACTCGCCGAGAAGGAGGAGAAGTTCATTCTTATCGCGAGCGAGGACTTGAGGTTTTGCTTTTTTTTTGACGTTCTCTTTGAGCCGGGCCCAAGCCTTGTCGACTTGGCTTTGCAATTCTTTGTATGCAGTCCATTGCGCTTTTTGATTCGTTGCTACTGCTTTTTTTCGCTCTGCTATTTGCGGTGGTGCTTTTTTCTTTTTGACAACTCGTTTAGCTGTTTTTTTCTTTGTCGTTTTCTTGGCGCGTTGAACCATACAACCTCTGCTTTTCTAATCTTATGTTAATGAAATAGAATTTATTTTGAAAATATTTCCTAATGTTTTTTATACTTGTCTTTTTATCAGGTGTTTATGACTTATGGACTGACCTCTTTTTTCCCTTTCTACCTCCTGGCCGGAACCTTTTTAGGGTGTTGGGTCTTGAAAGACCGCAGTAGCCGAGGATCTCTTTTCGGGATATTTCTCTTGGTCGCACTTGTGTTCGGTAGGTTAGAGCCGGTGGGCGCTGTCATCGCTCTCATCTGGGGGGTATTATGGGCTTACTACGCGAACAATCAAAGGCAGTTTTTGCTTTTCCTTCTTCTGATTCTTATCAGCTTCGGCTTTAAGTACCATTATTTCCCTGGGTTCAATAATTTACAGGTACAGGGAAGATTCTGGCTGTCGATCGATTCGCCACTAGTAGGACTTTTACCCTTGATGCTCTTAGTTCCTCTCGCGTCGAGCCGTCGCGATTGGAAAGAAGCTCTTCTCAAGGGATTGTGGCTAACGGTTGCCGGGATTGGTACAATGGCGGTTCTCGCTTTGATGAGCGGCACAGTCCAATGGGCTTTTAAATGGTTCCCTAATGCTGAGTTAATGTACTTCAATAATTTATTTCTTGGGGCGATTCCCGAAGAGGCTTTTTATCGGGGATTCGTTCAAAAAGAATTTGTTCGGCGGTTCAAGAACGGCAAAGCGGGCAAAGCCGCTGCTCTCATCCTCTCTTCGCTGATTTTTACAGCGGCGCATCTCTATTGGGCTCCGAGCTTGGCGATTTTCGTATTTATCTTTTTAGCCGGGCTGCTTTATGGCGGAGTCTACATGCTTTCGGGGAGGATCGAAAGTGCGATTCTTTGCCATTTTCTTTTGAATTTTATCCATATGACGTTTTTCACCTACCATGCGATTTAAAGGTGTCCATTTTATCTAGTGATCCTTATACCAAATCCCAGTAAATAATGTCTTATTTGAGCGGGTCAAAGCTAGTTAGAAATTAGCTCAAGAATTTTTGTTAAGAACCCCTAGGAGAGAAATCTTCCTTGTGGCGAGTTCGTCGAGTTCAATCTGATCCATTTTGATTGTGGTGAGGATCATGCTGTATTGGGGATCGTGCGCAGAGAGATCGTTTGCCAACGATTTCATGATTTGGATCCGTTGATTGAGAAGGGTTTGTTCTGTTTGTAGGAGAATTAGTTCTTTTTGCAGAAGGTGTTTTTCGTTCTTCAGGTCGTAGACGTAAGCTTGTTCAAATGTTTTTCTTATTAAATCGCTTTTATTTTGATTTTCTTGCATGTAATTCCGAATGTTCTAAAAGCTTTATTTTAATATATTATAATAAAAAAACTATTAATAGTTTTAAGTTGATGCAATTCAGCTGTTTGCGATGACTATTTGTGTATAGCCAATAAATTCGAGATCGAGTACGATCCTATATTTTCTTGAACCTTAAACCCCTTTTTAGGAGGAGATATGATGAAACTTGTAATCGCATTAGCACTTACCTGCGTTGGCCTAACAGGCTTTGCGCAAGAAAATAGCGAAGAGATTGTCAATGAGACAGAAGTTTCGACAGGCTCTGATACAGAAACCGTAAGCTCTGGCGGAGATGAGTTGGAACCCCGGCTAAATGCTGACTGCGGCTGCAATGAAGGAAAAGATAAAGGCGGCAAATAAGCCACTTCCCCCATTTTTCTTTCACAGGGAGCTGGTTCTCAGCTCCCGTTAAATGTAGTCCAAACTCCAGCTCCCGGTTATCTTTCCTATACCAATAACTCTTAGCCCTATGTATTAAAAATAAATATTGGTGGTTAAATCCCGGATTGAGTAGAATGCAGTCATCTCTATGAACCTTAAAAACCCCTTTTAGGAGGATGTTATGAAAAAATTCGCAATCGCATTAGCACTTACCTGTGTTAGCTTCGCAAGCTTTGCTCAAGAAACAAATGGCGAAGAAGTTGTCAACGAGACAGAAATTTCAACAGGTTCTGATGCGGAAACTGCAAGCGCAGGCGAATAATCGCATATCGCCTAAGCTCTTGTTTTCTTGAGAGGGAAGGCAAAAAAAGGGAGCTGTTTTTTTAGCTCCCTATTTCTTTTTTAGTGCCAGACGAGGTTGGAGGCGGATTGATATTCCGTGACTCTCGTTTCGAAGAAATTCTTCTCTTTGCCGAGGTCAATCGTTTCGCTCATCCATGGGAATGGGTTCTTAGAACGGTAGATGGCTTTTAATCCAATGCGCTCTAAGCGACGGTCTGCGATGTGCTGCACGTAATCGCGAAACATCGGTGCAGTCAGTCCGAGAATCCCCCGTGGAAGACAATCTTCTGCGTATTGAATTTCCAATTCAACAGCTTGTTTGATCTTATCGATGATGTAGGCTTGAAAGGTAGGGGTCCAAAGTTCAGAGTTTTCCTCTTTGATGCCATTGATCAAATCGATCCCAAAGTTGAGGTGGACCGTCTCGTCGCGGAGAATGTACTGGAACTGCTCGCCGACTCCCACCATTTTGTTCTGGCGGAGAAAGGAGAGAATCATGGCAAATCCGCTATAGAAGAAGATTCCTTCCATGATGATGTAGTAGCCGATGAGATTCTCTAAGAATTTCTGAGCCCCTTCGAAGGTGGCTGTTGTAAAATGGGGATCGAGAATCTCTTTGGTCAACTGCATTTCGAAAGTGTCTTTATTATGGATGGAGTTGATTTCATTATACATATTGAACACTTCGCCGTGGTCGAGGGTCAGCGATTCGACGATGTGGAGGAAGGCATGGGTGTGGATCGCTTCTTCAAAGCCTTGGCGCAGAAGATATTGACGCGCTTCTGGATTGGTGATGTGGCGAAAGATGGCGAGAACGATGTTATTGCCAACGAGGCTTTCCGCAGTCGAGAAGAAACCGAGGTTGCGCATGATGACGCGCCTCTCATCCGGCGTGAGGGCATCTGATTTCCAAAGTTCGATGTCTTTCCCCATCGGAACTTCATTCGGCATCCAATGGTTGGCGCAGCCGTTGAGATAATGTTCCCAGGCCCACTTGTATTTCAAGGGCATGAGCTGGTTGACATCGACTGCATGGCAGTTGATCAGCCGTTTTTCGGCAACATTGACCCGTGATCCCGAGCCTGTATTTTCTTGTGTAGCCATGTTTTTTTCTCCTGTTTTACTATTGGCAGCTTTCGCAGCCTTCTTCTAAGTTGCATACTTTGGGTACTTCCCCATCTCGATCGACGACAATATTGCCCGATGCGGATTTATTCTTCATCCAACGAGGCTGGAGGCCGCGCTTATTCACGTCCATGGTCGATTTTTCGATCTGGGTGGCGCCAAGAGTACGAAGGTAGTAGTTGGTCTTAAGCCCCTTCTCCCAAGAGAGCATGTACATCTGGTGCAGTTTCTTCCCGCTCGGTTCCGCCAGATAGAGGTTGAGCGATTGACCCATATCGATCCATTTCTGGCGCCGGGCGGCACATTCGATGATCCATTCGGGTTCAATCTCGAAAGCATTGAGGAAGAGGTCCTTGATGTCGGTCGGTATTCTCTCGATTTCACGGATTGATCCGTCAAAATATTTGAGGTCGTCCACCATCTCATCGTCCCAAAGATCGATCTCTTTGAGTTTGGCGATGAGATATGGGTTTGTAATGGTAAACTCACCGGAGAGGTTCGATTTGACGAAGAGGTGCTTATAAATCGGTTCATTCGATGGGATTGAGCCGGTGATGTTGCCGATGGTGGCAGTTGGTGCAATGGCCATCGTATTGGAGTTGCGCATCCCGTATTTCTTGACGGCGGCGCGGACCGGCGCCCAGTCCATACTCGTCGAACGGTCGAGATCTATTTTTAATCCTCTTTCTTTTTCAAGAATGTCGATGGTGTCGATCGGAAGAAGTCCTCGGTCCCATTTCGATCCTTTATACGTTGCATAGGTTCCCCGTTCTTGGGCCAGTTCCGAAGAAGCGAGGATTGCGTAGTAGGAGATCATCTCCATACTTCGATCGGCAAATTCGACTGCGGCATGGCTGGCGTAGCTGATATTTTGAAGATAAAGCGCGTCTTGGAAGCCCATGATGCCGAGTCCGATAGGACGGTGGCGCATGTTGGAATTCTTTGCTTCTACGGTGGGATAGAAATTTAC
>CAZFWE010000112.1:0-5796 GCA_964522685.1 uncultured bacterium
AAGGTCAAATTAACTGGCCTGTAAAAAAGTTGCAGCAAAAAGATTGCAATCACGCTATTATGTCAGTGCGGGGGCTATTGCCCCCCTCTGATTTATTTTTATTTTGACAAATTCTGAGGAGCGAAGCCCATGCTAAAAAAGCCGCCTAAAAGGGTGAGTTTTCGAGAACGGGAAGAGATCATTGATCTCCCCAATCTGATTGAAATTCAGATTAAATCTTACAATCAGTTTCTCCAATCTCATCTCCTTCCTCACGAGCGCGAAAATGTCGGTCTGCAAGAAGTATTCACTGAAATTTTTCCGATCAAATCGTATGACGAGAAGACGATTGTCGAATTTTTATCTTACAATTTGGGAATCCCCAAATATTCTCCTGAAGAGTGCATCCGACGAGGCATTACTCATAACGTCACTTTAAAAGTTAAATTTCGCCTGACGGATGAGACGGGCATTAAAGAAGAAGAAGTCTACATGGGGACAATCCCGGTAATGACTGACAAAGGCACTTTCATCGTCAATGGCGCGGAAAGAGTCATTGTTTCTCAATTGCACCGATCTCCTGGTATTTCCTACGAACAAGAGCGTCATCCTAAGGGGACGATGATTTATTCCTTCCGCATGATTCCGTACCGCGGAAGCTGGCTTGAAGCCTCTTTTGACAATAACGATCTGGTATACATCTACATCGACCGGAAAAAACGGCGCCGTAAAATCCTCGCGACAACGTTCATTCGGACGCTCGGTTATTCAACAGACTCCGATATCATCGAAGAATTCTTTGAGACTGTAAAAGTCAAGGTTAAGTCTGAAAAAGATTTCGTCAAACTCGTAGGCAAAATCCTTGCTGAGGATGTCGTCGACGAACAAACCGGGCTCATCTTTGGAAAGGCCGGCGAAAAATTGACGACGGCGATGTTGAAGAGAATGGTCGACGAAGGCATCTCTGCAGTCCGTATCGCGGAAGAGGCCGACGAGACGCATGCGATCATTAAAATGCTTTCCAAAGACACCTCCGATTCCTACGAATCAGCATTAAAGGACTTCTACCGCAAAATCCGACCCGGAGAACCTCCTACTCTTTCCAATGCTCGTTCCGCGATCATGCGCCTCTTCTTTGACCCTAAGCGTTACAACCTGGGCCGCGTCGGAAGATATAAACTCAATCGCAAATTAGGTCTTGGCATAACGGATGAAGATCTCAACGTCGTTACTCTCCGCAAAGAAGACGTCATTGCCGCTCTAAAGTATTTGATCCGTTTGAAAATGGGCGATGAAAAAGCCTTTGTCGACGACATCGATCACTTAGGCAACCGTCGCGTCCGTTCGGTCGGCGAATTGATTCAAAATCAATGCCGCATCGGCCTTGCTCGCATGGAGAAGATCATTAAAGAGAGAATGAATTTGTTTGATTTCTCTTCGGATACGATGACTCCTGGCAAAATTGTCTCTGCGAAGGGACTGGCTGGAGTTCTCAAGGACTTCTTCGGAAGATCCCAACTCTCCCAATTCATGGATCAGACAAATCCCGTCTCCGAGTTGACGCACAAACGTCGTCTGTCTTGCTTAGGACCAGGCGGCTTAAATCGCGAAAGAGCTGGCTTCGAAGTGCGCGACGTTCACCCCTCTCACTACGGAAGGATCTGCCCGATCGAAACGCCGGAAGGACCGAACATCGGTTTGATCACTTCGCTTTCGACCTATGCGAAGATCAACGAGTTCGGATTCATCGAGACCCCTTATCGCATCGTACAAGAAGGCGTTGTCACAGATCAAATCGAGTACATGACCGCGGACCAAGAGGCGGCTTTCATCGTTACACAGGCGTCGACCGCTCTCGATGGACACAACATGTTCAAAGATTCGATATGCTGGGCGCATCAAGCGGGAGAACCGAAAGAGATTGAGACAGACAAAATTACCCACATGGACGTCTCCTCTAAGCAGCTCGTCTCCATCGTCGCTGGGCTCATTCCGTTTTTGGAGCACGACGATGCAAACCGCGCGCTCATGGGATCCAACATGCAGCGGCAAGCGGTGCCTCTTTTAATCACCGATGCTCCTCTTGTAGGAACGGGACTTGAAGTTCGTGCAGCACGGGACTCGGGCGCTGTCATTGTTGCTCTCGAAGACGGTGTTGTCGAATATGTCGATGGATTTAAAATCGTCGTCGCACCGAAAGACAATCCGTTGAATAAAAAAGTCTACATATTGAAGAAATACCTCCGTTCAAACGGCGGCACTTGCGTCAATCAAACTCCTCTTTGCAACGTCGGAGACAAGATCATCGCAGGAGATGTCCTTGCGGATGGACCTGCGACCGATAAAGGGGAGATCGCCCTCGGTAAAAATGTCCTTGTCGCATTCATGCCTTGGTGTGGTTACAACTACGAAGACGCCATCATCATTTCCGAAAAACTCATTCGCGAAGACTACTACACATCTCTTTACTTAGAAGAGTTTGAGTTGACCGCGCGCGATACAAAGCTCGGAAAAGAAGAGATCACGAAAGATATTCCGAATGTTTCCGAAGAGCAGTTGAAAGACCTCGGAGACGATGGAATTATCCGCATCGGTGCGACCGTAGAACCTGGAAAAATCCTCGCCGGCAAAATCACTCCGAAATCCGAGACGGAACTCTCTCCTGAAGAGAGATTGCTTCGCGCGATTTTCGGCGAAAAAGCGGCCGATGTAAAAGATGCCTCCCTGACTGCGCCTCCGGGGACGGAAGGGGTCGTCATGGATGTCAAAGTCTTCTCTCGCCGCGATCGTCTTTCCAAAACCGATGATGAGCTTGTCGAAGAGGCGACCCGTATCAAGGATATCCACTCCGACTATAAGACGAAAGAAGCGGAACTTGTGCTCGAATTCCATGAAAAGATCGGCGCTCTTCTCATGAATGAGAAGGCTCCTGCTCCAATCATGCATCGCAAATCGGGCGAGATCTTAATCGAAGAAGGCGCGATCATTACGCAAGATTTGATCGAAGTTCTTGAAAATGAGAAGGCAGAAGATCTCTTGATGGCCGACAAGGATATTTATGTCGAGCTAAAGAAAGTCCTTCGCGAATACGAGATGGCGATCCAAATGCTGCAAACGCACCACAAGACCGAAATCGAATTCATGCGCAAAGGCGATACCGATCTCGATCCAGGCGTCATCCGCCAGGTCAAAGTCTATGTCGCGACTAAGCGTAAGCTACCAGTTGGAGATAAGATGGCTGGGCGCCGCGGTAACAAAGGCGTCGTCGCTAAACTTGTTCCGGAAGCGGATATGCCTTATCTTCCAAACGGCGAAACACTTGAAATTATCCTCAATCCTCTCGGAGTCCCTTCGCGGATGAACATGGGCCAGTTATTGGAAACCCATCTCGGATACGCCGCGAAAAAAGCGGGTATCTACGTGAAGAGCCCTGTATTTGAAGGGTTCCCCGAGGCGAAAATCTGGGAAATGATGAAAGACCAGAAGATGTTCGTCGATGGAAAAGCATACTTGTTCGATGGCCGGACTGGAGAAAGGTTCGACAATCGGATCGTGGTTGGCTACATTTACATGCTGAAATTAAGCCACCTTGTCGCAGACAAGATCCACGCCCGCTCGATCGGTCCTTATTCTCTCGTCACTCAGCAGCCGCTCGGCGGAAAAGCGCAAAGGGGTGGCCAGCGATTCGGAGAGATGGAAGTATGGGCTCTGGAAGCTTATGGCGCGGCCCACCTTCTCCAAGAGAAGCTCACGGTCAAATCAGACGACGTCGCCGGAAGAACACGCATTTACGAATCAATCGTCAAAGGCGAAAATACGCTCGTGGCTGGAACGCCTGAGTCATTTAACGTTCTCGTGAAAGAGATGCAAGGCTTGTGCCTCGACATCCGCACCGAGTTTGTAGAGTAACAGGAGTAAAATTAGATGTTTGATGCAGATGAGGATGTAAGAGCTTCCCAGTTCGATAAATTGACGATCAAGATTGCCTCGGATGATATTATCCGCAATCAATGGTCGCGTGGAGAAATCAAGAAGCCGGAGACGATCAACTACCGTACGTTCAAGGCCGAAAAAGGCGGACTCTTTTGTGAGAAAATCTTCGGACCCACTCGCGATTGGGAATGCGCATGCGGTAAGTACAAGAAAATTAAGCACAAAGGAATCGTTTGCGACCGATGCGGCGTAGAGGTTACTTTGTCCAAAGTGCGCCGCGAGCGAATGGCTCATATCGACCTAGCCGTTCCCGTAGTTCACATTTGGTTTTTCAAGACGATGCCTTCGCGGATTGGCAATATTCTTGGCATGCCCACCTCCGATTTGGAACGAGTGATCTATTACGAAGAATATGTCGTAACCGATCCAGGCAGCACAGAACTCCAGAAGAAGCAGCTTCTCAACGACAATGAATACCGCGAAGCGCAAGAAAAATGGGGCTCGGACGCGTTTACCGTTAAAATGGGTGGCGAGGCAATCCAGGAGTTGTTGAAAACTGAAGATTTAAGCGGTCTTGTCGTCGAGTTGAAGGATAAGCTGCGCAAAACGAAGTCGATGCAAGCGCGCATGAAGCTTGCAAAACGATTAAAAATTGTCGAAGGATTCTCCACATCGACGAACAATCCCGATTGGATGGTCCTATCGTGCGTTCCCGTCATTCCACCGGATCTTCGACCTCTTGTTCCTTTGGATGGTGGACGGTTTGCAACCTCCGACCTCAATGACTTATATCGGCGGGTCATCAATCGGAACAACCGTTTGAAGTCGATTTTGAAGCTGAAAACGCCTGATGTGATTGTCCGCAATGAAAAGCGGATGCTACAGGAAGCGGTTGATGCTCTCTTCGATAACGGCCGTCATGGGCACCCGGTCATGGGTGCTGGCAATCGCCCTTTAAAAGCCCTTTCAGAAATGTTGAAGGGTAAGCAAGGTCGGTTCCGCCAAAACCTCCTCGGTAAACGGGTCGATTACTCGGGCCGTTCCGTTATCGTCGTCGGTCCAGAACTGCGCTTCAACCAGTGCGGTCTTCCGAAGAAAATGGCTCTCGACCTCTTTGAACCATTTATCGTAAAGCGTCTGAAAGATTTGGGACTTGTATATACGATCCGTTCGGCGAAAAAGATGATTCAAAAGCAAGCTCCCGAGGTTTGGGATGTCTTAGAAGAGATCATTAAAGGCCATCCGGTTCTCCTCAACCGAGCTCCAACGCTCCACCGTCTTGGAATCCAAGCGTTCGAGCCAGTTCTGATCGAAGGAAAAGCGATCCGCATTCATCCGCTTGTCACGCCGGCGTTCAACGCCGACTTTGACGGAGACCAGATGGCAGTCCACATACCGCTTTCCATCGAAGCTCAGCTCGAAGCAAAACTTTTGATGATGGCACCGGACAATATCTTCTTACCCTCTTCCGGAAAACCTGTTGCAATCCCTGCTCAGGACATGATTCTCGGTCTTTACTACTTGATGCATGATCCAGTCATTAATGCGGAGCGAGCGAACCAGAAAATCAAGATCTTCGCAAGCCCGGAAGAAGTCCTCATGGCCATCCATTCGAGCGGTAGCTTCAACTGGTTCGACGAACACGGCAAAGAAAAGACCGGACATCGCGATCTCTTAACTCGGGGAATACGTCTCCATGAGAAGATCAAAGTTCGCATCGAAGGTGGCATCATCGAAACGACGCCAGGGCGAGTCATCTTCAATACAATTGTTCCGAAGGGACTTGGATTCCAGAACTATGTTCTCCGGAAGAAAAGACTTTCTGAACTCGTGCTCGAGTGCTATAAAAAACTCGGGTTAGAAGCAGCCGTCCAGTTCCTCGAC
>CAZFWE010000113.1:0-5718 GCA_964522685.1 uncultured bacterium
CTTCTTCTGTGAATTAACTCTTTTTTTCCTGAACATATTTCGCTAAATGCTCCTGGATCTTTATATTCACCGCTCGCGGCTCCTGAAAAATTCTTCAAGGTGCCTTTTGCAGATACATGGGCTTTGAGGGGACCTTCTACATCGACAGCTAGAAAAGCGTGACCGTTCCGTTTTATCTTAAGTTCTCCTTCCAAGCTGGCCATTGGCCAGAAAGGCCATTCAAAATCTTTGATTTGAAACGAGTGGACCGTGAGCGTAAAGGGGAGTTTGTTTTTAGATTCTTCTTGCATATCGGGAATTTGTTGCATATCTGGAATTTGTTCGAATCGGACTCTTTCTGCGATGAATTTTTCTACAGACAGTTCTTTCTGCAAAAGGGAGAAGAGAGAAAGTTCGATATGGACATGTCTGATCTTTACGGTTGCGCCGTCGAAACGGATCCGCGCATTGGTCAGATCGATTTTTTGGGGAAGCTTGCCGTTGAACTGCTCCACCTCCACGTGGATTCCGGATTGAGCAAAGGCTTGGAGCAGTTTTTTTTGCATAAACCTTTGGCCGGGGCTCGATTCAATTGCTCCAATGAAAATCCCGATCGTTAATAGAAGAAAGAGGACTATAATTTTAAATATTTTCATCAAAATGTCTGCCCTGCGCTTGCATAAAGGTGAAAGGGTGGATCTAAGTGCTTTCTTCGATCCAAAGGAAATCCGATATCGAATCGAAGCGGCCCAAAGTAGGCGAAGTAGCGAGCTCCGACGCCCACTGATTTAAACCATTTCGCATTGAATTGTGGAAACTCATTGAATGTCACCGTGCCGAAATCGGCAAATGGCACGATCCCGAAAACTCCAAAGCGGAGCCGCAATTCCGCAGTCGTAAAAATCGCCGATCTGCCGCCCAGCGATTGATTTTTATGATTGAGCGGGCTGACCGACATGTAGCGGTAGCCGCGCAGGTCGTCTTCCGTACCGCCTAAGAATAACTTCGTCAATGGAACGTTCTGCTGTTTTGTTCCGGTGATCGAGCCGAATTGTGCACGAAGTGCTAGAGTGAGTTTCTTCTCCGGCGCCAATGGAAAATAGCAAGTGCCTGTCAAACGCTGTTTAACGAAGTGCTGTTGTCCGTAAAAGCAAGATTGATACGGTTTTGCTGAGTAGACGATCGTGAAGCCTTTGGTCGGATCGAGTGGATGGTTCGAATGGTCGTATCTGACAAAAATCGGTAAGCTGACTAGGCAATAAGTGCCATTGGTCGCACTCTCTGAAACCGTAATGTGGTCGGCCTCTAATCCAGCGGAAAACGTCCATCTCCTTTTCCACTTCCGTTCGATGAAATTCGCCAAATAATAGGTAAAGGCGAGATAGGGGTGGATTTTTTCGCGGCTTAAGCCCGTGACGGCGCGATACGACTGGTCCACGCTGAGAAAATCGGGCTTCTTATACGAAAATTCCCCCAATAAAAGTCGTTTCGAGAAATCGCCTGTGAGATTAACCATCTCTCCCATTCCGCGGAAATTACGGTTCGTCCATATGAAAGAAGCTCCTGGGCCATCTGCGGTCGCGTAGTAAACTCCCACGCTGAGCTGCTTATGCTTGGCCTCGGTGAATCGGATCTGCATCGGCAGTTCGCCCATTTCGTCGAGTTTGTCTCCGTGCGAAATGTAGACCGAACTAAAGAGGTCGGTCTTCAATAGATTGACTTGGCTTTCCACGACGCGATCGGAGTCGTAGATCTCCCCTTCTTTCCAGGCGATGCGCCGCTCGATATAGCGTGGATGAATGTTTTTCAATCCGAACAAGTAGGCAGGGCCGAACTTCGAGCGGGGGCCTTCTTGTACGCAGACCGCTGCATCGAGCTCTTTTTTCGCTTCATCGACTTCGATTTTTCGCTTGTCGATATAAGCAAGAGGATATCCGCAGCGAGAAAGTTCTGTTAATACTTGCAATTCTGCATTCACGATATTTACCGAATTGGCTGACTCATTGATCTTCAGGCCCAATTGCTCGGGGCGCAGAAGGCTGCAGCCGCCGATGTTCGCAAGGCCATGACAAGTCCCGTGAAAAACTTTATAGGACGCGAGCCTATACGGGGGGCCTGGATGAATGTAGACGATCACTTTGACTGGATTTTGCTCTGCCAAAATTTCGTAGGAGAATGAAGCGTCATAGTAGGAAAATGCCCGCATTACTTTCAAAAGCGTGAGGGAGTCGGCCTCAGCGCGAAATCGAAGACCATTGATCGAAGCAGGCGGACGGGTTTCAAGATTGACGAGATCCGAAGTGTTTTTCAGTGCCTTTAAACAGGCGGAATCATCCAAGCCGACGAAGTTTACATCGTAGGAAAGGGCAGAGAGAACAAGTGGCGAGACGAAAAGGAGCCCAATGACACGCTTCATAATTTCGCAGTGTATTGAGGGGTGGCTTAGTGTTCAAGCGTTGAAAAATAGATTTTCTTCTTGTGGAGAGATTGAATATTGTTTTAGGATCTCTTTTTTTTCAAGGAACAGTTTTATGACAACAGAATCCGAAACGATTTTTTCCAACGCGTGCAAAGTGATTCCTGGTGGCGTAAATTCTCCCGTCCGTTCTTTTAAGTCGGTAGGGATGAAGCCGATGATCGTCGAGTCGGGGGCTGGTGATCTGATTCGCGATATCGACGGACGCGAGTTCATCGACTACTGTGGCAGCTGGGGGCCACTCATTTTAGGCCACGCGCATCCACAAGTCGTGTTAGCGGCGCAGCAGCAAATCGCAAAGGGATCTTCTTTTGGGATCGCCACGGAAATCGAAGAAAAGCTTGCGACGAAAATCGTCCAACTTGTCCCTTCTGTCGAAAAACTCCGCTTCGTCTCGTCAGGGACTGAGGCGACGATGACTGCGCTTCGGATCGCTCGGGGATTTACCGGACGGAGGAAGATCGTGAAGTTTGCTGGCCACTATCATGGACACCATGATTCGCTCCTCGTGCAGGCGGGATCTGGCGTTTCGTATCTGAATCCGGAAGCGACATCGCTTGGGGTTAATCCCGGTGTAATCGCGGACACGGTTTCGTTGCCGTTCAACGATGAGGAGAAAGCCCGCTCCTTTTTGCGGAGCGAAGAGGGGAGGCTGGTCGCTGCCGTCATCGTAGAGCCAGTCGCTGGGAATATGGGTGTCGTGCTTCCAGAAAATGGATTTTTGGAAATGCTTCGCGAAGAGACCAGTCGCTGTGGTGCGCTGCTTATCTTTGACGAAGTGATCACTGGCTTCAGAGTTGGACTTCATGGTGCGCAAGGGCTATTTGGCATCGATCCGGATATGACTTGCTTGGGCAAAGTGATTGGAGGGGGATTTCCCGTTGCTGCTGTTGGAGGCAAGGCCGAGATCCTGGATGTGCTCGCGCCCATCGGGCAAGTCTATCAAGCCGGTACTCTTTCCGGAAATCCAGTCGCGATGCGCGTTGGATTGGAAACCTTGCAGTTGATCGAAAAGAAAACGTTTTATCAACTTCTCGACGAGAAAGCGAAGCGGCTAGTCGCCCCTATTGAAAAAGCTTTGGAAAAGATGAAGACTCCTGCGTGTCTTCAGCGATGTGGGTCGATGTTCACCCTCTTTTTTGGCGTCAAAAAAGTGCAGTGTAAAGAAGATTTAAGAAATTTAGATGAAGTAAAATTCAGGAGATTTTTCAAATTTCTCTTTGATCGAGGAATTTATATACCCCCCGCCTCCCAAGAAGCTTGGTTTGTTTCCAGTGCGCATACTGATGAGCACATCGATTTTACCGCAGATACTATCTGTTCCTTTATAAATAATTGATTTTATTGTCTTTTAAGTAGTATTATGGGTGTATAAGTGGAGAATAGATATGTCTTTTGTCTGGGCTCTTGCGCTGTCAGGACTTTTTTTAATTTATCTAGAATTTTTTTTCCCGGGCGGTATCCCGGCGATCGGGGGCAGCGTTTTGCTTATCGGAAGCATTTTCATGTTTTATAGGGAAAATCCCGGTTTCTTATCACTGACGCTTTATCTCATCTCTCTTTCTGCCGCTATCTATGCTATCGTCCGCATAGCGCTTTGGAGGATCCGTTCTTCCCTGAATCAAGCAACAGGGCTGGCCTATTCAAAAGAAATGGTCGGAAAATCAGCAAAAGCAGCGACGGATTTAACTCCATCCGGCCAGATCTCGATCAACGATCAGCTCTATCAAGCTCTTTCGGAAAGCGGCTCGATCGATAAAGGGCGGGATGTAACCATCATCGGCGGGGAAGGATCCCAATTAATTGTAACGATAAAGAGCATGAATCCATGAATGAAGTATATTACACTCCCCAAAATCCGCTCCACGATCCCTCGGAGTGGTTTACCGCTCAGGTTGATTATTTGTCCAAAAGTGTAAAAAATGGGATCGCCACTCGGAAAGAGCTCATCGATAACCGAGACCCGGAGCATCCAATCCGCACTTTCAATGACAAGGTCCAAGATATTGCAATCAAATGTTTTCTCATCCTATTCGGGCTGCCGTTCTATACTATGGGTGTCATGGCGACTCATGCAGTTCGATGCATAACTTTAATCGGGACTAACCTAGTCAAGTGCGAGCTGTCCGAAATCTTTTTATCTCTCATCCAGGAAGTCTGGGCGATTGCAAAGGCCCCTATCTACGCCATTGCGATTGAATTTTATGCGATCGCTGGAATCGTTTTCCCTTTGACGCTGCGTTCAGTGATTGCCCAATTGGAATGCGATTGGAGCGGGTCAGAGCGCTACTACGATGTGCGAAGGGCTAAAAACTCGGAAGAAGCCGACGCTCGCCTTGCAGATTATTTTACCAACCGCAACTCGAAAACAACTTTTTTTCTCGCCTTCTGCTTTCAGCCAATGGGGGAATTGAACAATCCCGATAGAGTCGATAGGTATGGGATTATCAATCCCTGATTTCATCAGAGAGATTCAAATTGAGGTTTGCAATCTCTGAAAGGGATCTTACTTCGAGATGGGATTCTGCGAGTAAGATTCTCTTTCCTTCGACTTCGATGATATAGAGCATCGTCTTGGGGCTGATCATTTTTTTCTCGAGAATTTCAATCATCTGGGTCCCCGACCCTTTTTCAAGCTTGGCTCGGATCAAACGCTTGATAAACCAAATGGTCACGGCAAAAAGCGCAATGAGTGCAATAAGCGTTAAAAACATTTTCACGAACGCCAAGCCGTAATCGCCTGGCGGCAGATTGGTGGCATTTTGGAAGATTGCCTCTGGCACAGCATCCGAAGCTTGGGTAAGCTCACCGGTTTCGTCGGGAATAAAAGTCTTAGCGCTAAATATCATATAGACTTAAGAATATCAGAAAGAGAAAAACCCGTGAAGGAAATCTCCACGGGTTGCGTTGAAACTAGAGTACACTCTTCTCTAGTTTATTTATCAGATGATACTGTGGGTGGTGGTAGCTTATTAGCTGCTGCTAGGGCTACACCTAACGACGAGCTCTTTGGAGAATGTGCTGTTGGAGCAGGAGGTATTCTTTCATCCTCCGTCTGATGCTCTGTTACCCCCTCTATATTAGTGTCTGTTGGAGCAGGAGCTATTGCTATAATCGGCGCAATTTCCCCTGGAAGCCCAGGCGTCTGCTCTGTTACCCCCTCTACATTAGTGTCTGTTGGAGCAGGAGCTATTGCTATAATCGACTTAATTTCCCCTGGAAGCCCAGGCGTCTGCTCTGTTACCCCCTCTACATTAGTGTCT
>CAZFWE010000114.1:0-3807 GCA_964522685.1 uncultured bacterium
GCGGAAACCGAGTCTTCTACCTATCCGTACAGCCGAAATATTTCCCGGTGATCATCGAAAAGCTCAAAAAACATGGATTGATCTACAAACCTCACGACGTCGAAAAATGGTCCCGCGTCATCATCGAAAAACCGTTTGGCCGCGATCTTACTTCGGCGGCGACACTGCAAACGCAGATCTCTGAGTATCTGGACGAGACGCAAACCTACCGGATTGACCATTGGCTCGGCAAAGAGACAGTCCAAAACCTTTTAGTATTCCGCTTTGCTAATTCGATCTTCGAATCACTCTGGAACTATAAACACATCGACCACGTTCAAATCACCGTCGCCGAAGAAATTGGAATTGGCACCCGCGGCAACTTCTTCGAAGAAGAAGGCTTTCTTCGCGACATCGTGCAAAATCACATGATGCAACTCCTTTCTCTTGTCGCAATGGAACCCCCTGTCAATCTTTCCGCAAACGGCATCCGCGACGAAAAAGTCAAAGTGCTCCAATCGATCCGGCCATTTACCGAAGCGGATTTTGAACAATCGGTTGTCCGCGGACAATACGGCCCTGGATTCATCAACGGCGAGGCTGCAATCGGCTACCGTCAAGAAAAGAACGTCAACCCAAAATCGACGATCGAAACATTCCTCGCAATGCGTCTCTACATCGACAACTGGCGCTGGGCCGGAGTCCCGTTCTACTTGCGCGGTGGCAAAAGGCTCCCGAAACGAGGCACTGAAATCGCTATTATCTTTAAAGATGCACCCGGAGTCCTCTTTCAACAGAGAGCCCATCCCAACCTTCCCAACGTACTTGCGATGCGAATACAGCCCGATGAAGGGATTGCCATGCGGATCAATTGCAAAGTTCCGGGGCCTTCAAGTCCCATCCAGCCGGTCAAAATGGACTTCCGCTATGGCAGTTATTTCGGCCAAACACCTCCAGAAGCCTACGAAAGGCTCATTTGGGAATGCATCTTGGGTGACAACACCCTCTTTGCCCGCAGCGATGAAGTTTCCGAATCATGGTCTCTCTTCACGCCCGTCCTGGAGCATTGGGCCAAAAATCCTCCCAAAGACTTCCCCAACTATGCGTGCGGCACATGGGGTCCGAAAGAAGCGGATGAGATTCTCACCAAAGACCGCCGAAGCTGGAGAATCCTATGAGCATTCAGCTAATTGTAAAGCCCGAAGAAATCGAATCTCAGCTCACAGAAATCTGGGAAAAACTCGCGAAAGAAAACAAAATGCGCGCCTGCCTTTTCAACCTCATCGTCTTCAACCGCTATTCTGCGCGCAGTGATTATATCCGCAACATCGTCCAGAAAGTGATCGAAAAATTTCCGTGCCGCGTCATTTTCATCTCCGAAGATCCGAATCCTCAAGAATCCTATTTAAAAACAGCAATTGCCGTGCGTCTAGCTTCGGAAAAAGAAAGTTCCATCGCATGTGACCATATCGACATCGGCGTTGCGGGGAACGAACTCGAAAGAGTCCCTTATCTCCTTCTGCCACACCTCCTTCCGGATCTTCCCACCATCCTTCTCTGGGCAGAAGACCCGTCTGTTCCACATTCTTTGTTTGAGCCTTTAATAAAATTCGTCGATCGAATTATTTTCGACTCAGAATCCGCGGATAATTTATTGGAGTTTGCAAAAACCGTCCTGGCATTAAATAAAAAAGGGCATGATGTCGCCGACCTTAACTGGGCGCGCATCGAAGGCTGGCGGGACCTGATCGCTTCCCTGTTCAACAGCCCTGATCGGCTTGCACAGCTTCAAAACCTAAAAAATCTCAATATCTGTTATAATGCAACACCTACAGAATTTTTCTGCCATTTGAAAATCCAATCAATTTACTTGGTTTCCTGGCTCACCAGCCGCCTCAATTGGCCGTATGAATCTAGCGAAGAACTTGTTCCAGTTACTCAAAACTCCGCCCTCCAGTTCAAGTTCAAAACTCTCTCAGCCACCATCGAATCGGCAGAATGGGAAAAACTCGGGCCTGGCACTGTTATTTCCGTCTGCTTCACCACTAAAAACAACGAACGATTCGATTGTGGCCGCATCAGAGAGAGATACCATTACGTCGCCATTCAAATTTCCTCGCCGGATAAATGCGATCTTCCCTATCAATACATCCTCGGACAAACTGCCACAGGACAGTCGCTCGTCAAAGAGATCTGCATGAAAGGCACTAGCAAGCATTACCTAGAAATGTTAAAAGAGTTGAACCTCCTTGACAAGGAACAATTATGCTAGAAAGTAAATCCATTCAATCTTGGGACGGACGGCGAGATCTGATTATTCCCGGCGATGCCGATCAAACCATTGCTTTTGCCGCCGAACACTGGATCCACACAGCTCGCCGCGCCATCCAAGAACGGAATCGTTTTGCTGTAGCCCTGTCCGGAGGCTCGACCCCGAAAGCCATTTACCAGACTCTCGCAACCAACTACAAGAACGCTATCGAATGGGAAAAAGTCTTTCTTTTTTGGAGCGATGAAAGAGCCGTTTTGCCTACGCATCCCGACAGCAACTACCAGATGGCCATGCAAAGCGGCCTCTCGACCCTTCCAATTCTCCCTGCGCAAATATTTCGCATGAAAGCCGAAGCCGATATCGAAAAAAATGCAAAAGATTATGAAGAGCTTCTCCGAAGGGAATTGGGCCCTCACCTTTTCGATCTCGTCATGCTCGGGATCGGTGAAGACGGCCACACCGCTTCTCTTTTCCCCAAAACCACCGCCCTGCAAGAACAGATAAAACTCGTCGTCGCCAACCATCTGCCCGAAAAAAACACTTGGCGGATGACCCTCACCTTCCCATGCATCCAAGAAAGCAGAAAGGCCGTCATCTACGCTATCGGCGAAAATAAACAAGCGATCGCCTCTTTGGTTCTTAGAGCTGCAATCGTCTCCCCCTTTCCCTCCAGTGCCATCGGAACATCCGAGCATAAATCGCTCTGGATCCTCGATAAGGCTGCTGCTCGATTGATCTAGTGGTCACTAGCAAGCCATTCTCGAGGAGTGAATTTTCCTATAGAAAATTCCTCATTGGGGAGCAAGTGTTATTGCAATAAATCTCAAATAAATCCATACTTTTGCCCTAAAGTTTAATCAAAAACCTATTTGGAGAGAAAACATGGCAGCCCGAGTTGGAACACCAAGCAAAGAATTAAATACAGCCCAGCCTAAAATGGTTGAAACAACAAAAAACAAATTTGAATATCTCTGCTTAAATGCAACCAAAGCCTATTTTAAAAAAGTCACTTCAGAAAACAACACTTGTACAACGGTTATCGCAAAAATCGCTCTGCTCGCAATCCCGATTATCGCAGCCTTGGTCGTTTTAGAGGCGGCTTTCGATCTACTGATAGCTCCAATCACATTCATAGCCAATTGCATAGCAGGCCCACAGAAAATTCTTGAAGAAGTTCCTGTAAGGAATATAGAAGATTCTAACAAGTTACCCGAGAAAACCCCTTCAAACAATACAGGAGAGCCTACCATTGCAGTAGATGACACTAAAAATCCAGATTTACCTCCGGCTCCAATAACTCCTAAAGAAGAAGTAAAGAACCTTGAGAAAGTTCTTGAAGAAGTTCCTATAAGGAATAGAGAAGATTCTAACAAGTTATCCGAGAAAACCCCTTCAAACAATACAGGAGAGTCTACCCTTGACGAAACAGTATTTGATTTGGCCTCCAGGACATCTCTTCCAGAAGAAGCAGATAATGTAGTCACTCCTGCGATAAACAATGAAAAAGCAGCAGAACCTGTTCCTACTCCCCTGCCTGCAAAAAATGAAACAGAAAT
>CAZFWE010000114.1:3817-5673 GCA_964522685.1 uncultured bacterium
CGATGTTCAAAAATCAAAAGATGACCTCTCCGTTAATGATCGACCGAAGCAGGAGTTAGATCCGAAAATAAAAAAAAACTTTATCTGCGATTCGGTTATTGATAACGGCTCACTGGATAAAATATTGAGCTTGAACTCTAGATTCTTTAATACTTCTATTTTACAAAAAACACTTTTGGCTCAAAGAACTTCTACACTGGTAATGCCAGAAAAGACAGCAGAACAACCCACTTCGACCGCTTCAACTCTTTCTACACCGGTAACCCCAGAAAAGATAGCAGAACAACCCGCTTCGGCCGCTCCAACTCCTTCTACACCGGTAATGCCAGAAAGGACAGCAGAACAACAAGCTTCTATCCCCCCAGCTCCTTTATCAAAAAACGCATCAAAAAACGCAAAGAAACGACTAGCTCGCAGCCTACACACTCTAGCGCCTCCTCGACAAGGGACACCGATGAAACCGCAACAGCAAAAAACCAATAACAAATTGGGTAAATGGGTAAATAAGTAGAGGAATCGATTCACTAAAGTTGCCCGAATCTTTGAGGATTTTTTTAAGACAAGTATTTCTTTAATACCTGCAAGAAAAAATCCTCAATAACCTGGATTTTTAAATAATTATTACATTGCTGTTAATGAGAGGTTCTATCATACTGTTAGCTAAAATCTGAACGAGGCGTAATCATTTATGGCAAGTGCGACCCCAACTCCCAGCAGTCTTTCGCTCTCACCCCCTTTTCTTCCTTTGGCGGAAACGGGGACGCAAAAAAATAAGTTTCAATACTTATTTTTCAATCTGAGCAAGGGCTTGATAAGCGCATTTATGAACGTCAAATGCGAATGCGGAGCGCTCGCAGCCAAGGTAGGTATCCTCGCACTTCCAATTCTCTTCCTTTTGGAAGCGACCTTGGCTATCGCGACATTTCCATTGTTTTGGGTGGCAAACCAGCTTTGCCGGGAACCCTCTAAAACACCAATAACACCAATGCCGCTTAACCCTTCTTCTCCCCTCTCCCCCCCTTCCGTTGTCCCTTCTCCCCCCCTGTCAAGAGTAACGAGAATGCCACTTTCACCAAGCACTCCACCGGCGCCTACAACATCCATTCTAACCCCGCCGCCAACACCCCAAATAATTCGCCCCATACCTACTCCGGAACCGCTCCTTAAACAGGCAACCACGCTGCTACAACCCATTACCCCATCCCTTGATGACCTACCTATTCATGACCCGGAACCGCTCCCTAAACAGGCAACCACGCTGCCACAACCCATCACCCCGCCCCTTGATGACCTACCTATCCATGGCCCGGAACCTGAAGAAGAAGTTCCGGTCGATAATCATATCGAAGAAGAACAACGAGCGGCTCTGCCGCTACCTGCGGCCGAGCTAGAAACAGAAGTGCCAGAATTCGGAACCCCGGTGATTAACTATTATGAATACATCCCCCCTCTAATTCCTCAACCTCTAAAAAACACGACTTGGAATGTTGTAAATTATGTAACGACCACATCCTCATGGTTCATGCAAGGAGCTTGGGAGAACGTCAAAAAAGTGTATAACACTGCACCGGTTTTCAAATTTGCAGGAGAAGCTCCTGATGAAGTGCCAGAGGTACCACTCGGAGTGCTTCCCAACATCGGATAGTCATCCAAGGAACTATAAGGCATGTACGTACTAGGCATCGAAAGCACTTGCGATGAGACGGGAGCGAGCATTGTCGAAAACGGGCGAAAAATCCTCTCGAACGTAGTCGCCTCGTCAACAGACATCCACGTCCAATACGGAGGAGTTTTTCCCGAGCTAGCTTCGCGGCGGCATCTCGAAGCGATCCACCCCGTTGTCGAAGCTGCTCTCG
>CAZFWE010000115.1:0-5669 GCA_964522685.1 uncultured bacterium
AATGATCTTTTCCTGGCAGCCGATCGAAGATCCGATGATCTGGCTTTATCTGCTTCTCCTCTCTTTAACGTCTCTTGCCTTCCAATACTGTATCGTTAAATCTCTCACGCATGCTCCTGCGACCAAGGTGAGTACGATGACCTATTTGGGCGTTATTTTCAGCGGTCTTTTTGGATGGTGGTTTTTCGCCGAAATTCCCAGCTACTGGAATCTCTGCGGGATCGTGTTAATCGTGACTGGAGGGCTTTTAGCGCTTTTCAGCAAAGCGCCTCCACGAATGAGAAAAGGCTATGAATAAGACCTACTTAGGGTTTCTCTTCGGTCTTTTCGCGGCTTTGGCCAATGCACTCAATCCGATTTTCATCAAATGGGCCAGCTCGGTGCCGAGTGAGACGATGGTCTTCATCCGGTTTTTAGTGGGACTGATTTTTGTTTTGCCGGGTCTTTTTAGGAAAAAGGTGGTCTTTCATGCGAAGTATCTGGGCAAGCACATGTGGAGAGCTCTTGCCGGCATGGCGGGGATTGTTTGCTTTTTTTATTCGGTCAAGTATCTTCCGTTAGTCGATGCAGTAACTCTTCAGAATACGACGCCTCTTTTTATGCCGATTATTGTTTTTTTCGCGAAGAAGCTTGTCATTCCGAAGATGGAAGTTTTTGGTTTAGTTCTCGGTTTTTTAGGGGTTCTTTTTATTTTGCGGCCCGGAACCGACCTTAGATATTTGGCTTGCGGGATTGCTATACTGGGAGGTCTTTTTTCAGCGCTAGGGCAACTGGGTATTCGAGGTCTTTCAAAAGTAGAAACTTTGGAAACAATGATGTTATATTACTTTCTTATTTCTACGATTGTCTCTATACCGCCGATGATTTTTGCCTGGCAGCCGATTGAAGAGCCGATTCTCTGGGTTTGGCTGGTTTGCATTGGGATTGCTTCTGTAGCGCTGCAATATTTTAAGACGAAATCGCTCATTTACGCGCCTGCGACGAAGGTTGGCGTCATGATGTATCTTGGGGTTATATTTGGCGGATTTTTCGGATGGTGGCTTTTCGATGAAATCCCCTCTTATTGGGCCATCGGAGGGATCGCATTGATTATCGCAGGGAGTTTTCTCGCCCTTTTCAGCAAAGAAAAGGCGCGCAAATGGGGAGAAAGAAGATCTTATACCAACCCCAGTAAATAATGTCTTATTTACTGGGATTGTATTAAGCATAGCGGATGGAGTCTCGCTGCGCAAGGGCGCGAAGAGTTTCTAAAAAGGCGTCGATGTTGATCCCTTCGAGCGCAGATATTTCGAAAAGAGTGGATGGTTCGAATGGATATTTTACTCTAAATTCTGCAGCGAGTTCATCGGCCCCTTCCTGATCGATTTTATTGAGGACGACGAGAAATGGTTTTTCGAGCATTTCTGGGTTGTATGATTCGAGTTCTTTTCGCAACATCAAAAATTCTTTGAATGGATCGCGATCCTGATAAGGAGCAAGTTCCAGGAGGTAGACGAGCGTCGAAGTCCGTTCGATATGGCGTAAGAAGGAAAGGCCAAGTCCTCGGTCTTCGTGGGCGTCTTGGATAATGCCGGGGATATCGGCGATCAAGATCCGGGAAAAATCATCGAACTGGAGAATGCCCAGATTCGGTCGGAGCGTCGTAAAAGGGTAGGGGGCGATCTTTACTTCGATGTGGGCCAGTTCCGAGATCAGCGTCGATTTGCCGGCATTTGGCATCCCAATAAAGCCGACATCTGCAATGAGCTTTAATTCGAGTTCCACTTCGCAAGACTCTCCCTCGGTTCCTTCGGTACAAATAAAAGGCGCTTGGTGGGTTGGGGTCTTGAAGCGGGAATTGCCTTTGCCGCCTTTGCCGCCTTGGCAGATCTTCCACGTTTGCCCTGCTTCGGTAAAATCGAAAAGAATTTCCTTGGTTTGAATGTCTTTGACGAGGGTTCCGCAGGGGATTTTCAGGATGAGGTCTTGGCCATTCTTCCCTTTGCAGTTATTGCTCCCTCCGGGCTGTCCGTTTTGGGCTTTGAGGATCCGTCGATTTCGGTAATCTTCCAGCGAATGAACCTGGGGATCTGCTTGTAAAATAATCGAACCGGCATTACCGCCATCTCCGCCAGCAGGGCCCCCCTTAGGGATATACTTTTCTCGACGCCAAGCAATAACACCATTGCCGCCTTTGCCTGCGAATAATTGGAGTTCGACTTTATCTATAAACATTGGAGAGCCCATGTTTGAGGGGTTGATCGAGAGGAAGTTCAAACATGGGCGAAGACTTTTATTTATACAGCTGGAATAACGGAGACGTAAGTCTTGTCCGCTTTGCGGAAGGTTACAATTCCATCCGTTAAAGCAAACAAGGTATAGTCTCGGCCAATGCCTACGTTTTTAGCAGCGTGCCATTTTGTTCCGCACTGGCGTACGAGAATACTGCCGGTCGTTACGAATTGACCCATTGTGGCCTTGATACCAAGGCGTTGCGAGCGAGAATCTCGTCCGTTGCGTGTAGATCCCTGACCTTTCTTCTGTGCCATTAATGAGCTCCTTTATGCGACAGCGATTTCTTTGATTTTTACGCGAGTGTATTTTTGGCGGTGACCGACCAAGCGGCGATAGTTTTTGCACTTCTTGTATTTGAAGGCGATGACTTTGGGGCCTTTGATTTCTCCGAGCACTTCCGCATGGACGGTGCAGTTTCTCACATAAGGAAGGCCCACTTTCGAGGAACTTCCATCATGGACGAGAAGGACTTTATCAAATGTAAAGGTGTTTTCGGATCCTAACAATTCGACGTCGAGTTCGTCGCCTTCTTGGACGCGGTACTGTTTTCCGCCAGTTTCAATGATTGCGTATTTGGACTTGGACATTGTTCCTCGTGACTTTTTGGGGGGCCTTGGCAAATCCACATTGACAAAACCCTCTTCTATTTTTGCGAGAAATGTTAACTCATCCGGAGGGCTTGTGTCAACCTTTCAATTTCAAAACGCGTTTATTTAGTAAATATTTTCCTTTTAAAAGCAGGGCAGAGAGATAAAAAACTGCTGCTATGAGGGCAATAGTGGCCCCTGGCGGCCAGTTCAGGCGACAGGAGATTTCAAGCCCAGCCAAGCTAAAGGCTGCGCTGAAAATGGCCGAGAAGGCCATCATCGTTTTCAGTCGATTGGTGAAAAGGGCTGCGATCGTCGCGGGGATCGTCAGGAGGGCTAAGACCAAAATCGTCCCGATGATCTGGATCAGTAAGACGGTGGAAATCGCCACTAGGCAGAGCAGGACAAAATAAAGCCTTTGGACGGGGATTTTGCGCAAAGTCGCCTGTTCCTCGTCAAAGCAAAGAGCCAGAAAGGAGCGGTAGTAAATTCCTACGAATGTTAGGACCAAAATATCCAAGGCGAAAAGGGAGAGAAGATCGAACGGCGTGACCCATAAAATATTTCCAAAAAGAAAGTTCATCAACTCAGCGGTCGATCCGGGGGTTAGCGAGATAAAGATGACCCCGATGGCCATCCCCGTCGACCAAATCGCTGCGATCAGGGCGTCTTCTCTTTGTTTGAAACGGAGATGGATCCATCCTAAAAGAATGGCCGATCCGATCGCGGCTGCAAACGCTCCCAGCATCGGGTGGGCCCATTTGAGATCCCAAGTTCTTTGAAGCCAAAGGCAAAGTCCCATCCCTCCGAGGACGGAATGGGCAACGCTGCCCGCGATGAAAGAGATCCGGCGAACGACGACATACGATCCGATCACTCCCGAGGAGATCGATGCTAACAGGCCTGCCCAAAGAGCCATCAAAAGAAACGGGTTTCCGAATACGTTCACTGACCTCTCCAATGCGTAGGAGGGAGGTCGAGGAGTGGAGTGTGGTAGAGCCCCATCGCGAAATGTTCGCATACCTCTTTCGGCAAATAGTTATGGATTTTCCCCTGGACTGATAAGATTTGGTCGACGCGCTCGATGATGGTCTTCACATCATGGGTGACGAGTAGGATTGTCATCTCTTTTTTCAGCGAATCGAGAAGATCCAGAATTACAACTGCAGATGGCGGATCGATATTGGCCGTCGGCTCGTCGAGTAAAAGGAGCGTTGGATCCGAAGCCAGCGCTCGTGCGAGCAGTGTTCTTTGCGCGAGGCCGCCGGAGAGTTCTCCGAATCGTTTTTTTCGGTGTGGTGCCAAGTTCAGTTTCTCGATCCACTTCGATTCATTTTCGCGCGATCCGAGGCCGACCACTTCTTCCAATGTGATTGGGAATTCGCGGTCTGCGCGTGAAAATTGAGGGACATAGCTGATATGCGGATAATTTTCAGCGGGAGTCTTTCCGAAGATTCGAATTTTTCCTTTTAATGGTTTTAAAAACCCCATTAAAAGCTTAAGTAAAGTTGTTTTCCCGCCGCCATTTGGCCCCATGATTCCGACCAACTTTCCACGAGGGATGGAAAAAGAACTCGGATGCAATACGATTTGCCTGTCATATCCGAAATAAACTTCTTCCCAATCAATCGCATTCATTCGATGCATAAGGGTTGGCGATCAGTTCCGAAAGTTTTCTCATCGTATCGAAATAATCGGCTGCGTAAGGATCGATGAATCGCACGGGAATGCGCAGTTTTTCGGCGATGAGTTGGGCGCCTTTGTTGTTGTGCTGCGGCAGTGCGATTGCAAGACCGGCGTGGTATTCGGTCGCGGCATTGAGCGTCGCTTCCAACTCTTTCGGGCGGGGCTCTTTGCCCTCGTGCTCGACCGAAAGTTGCTTGCAGTCATAGTCGCGGCAGAAATAGGCAAAGGCGGGGTGAGAGACTAAAAAGATGCGGTTTTCGGCCAATTGGAGCCGCTTATCGATTTCCCGGTCGAGTTGCTCGAGATCACTCTTTACGATTTCCAAATTTTTCTCGAACGTTTCTTTCTCGGTTGGAAACATCTCGGAAAGGGCTTCGGCGATCCGTTCTGCCTGTATAATCATTAGTTTAGGGCTTAGCCATAAATGGCGGTCTTCATGGGTGTGGTGCTTGCACTGTCCTTCAATCATCGGAAGCTCTTGCCGAAGGTCGAGCACTTTCGTATCCTTTAAAAGGGGCAGGCGCTTCCGTTCGAAGGATTCTCCGATTCGGAACCAGATCTTTCCCTCGGCGATTGTGGAGAGCTGCTTTGATGTCGGTTCATAATGATGGGGATCGGTGTTGATCGGGACGACGGTCTCGATCTTAAACTCTTCGCCTGCGATTTTTTGCACCAGCGTTTGATAGGGGGCAAGGCTTACCAGGAGTAGAGGTTTGTTGGGCCCCTGCTCTGTTTTTTGGGAGCACCCGATTAGCAGTGCGCAAAAAAGGAGTGAAAAAAATTGTTTACACATCGCAGCTCATAAGTTTTGGAACTACTATCTCTCACCCCCATTTAAGATGCAAGACTTGTGCTTTAAGGGGCTCTTCTATAAAATTAGCAGCTTCTCTGGAGAGATGTCCGAGTGGCTGAAGGAGCACGCTTGGAAAGCGTGTAAACATGAAAATGTTTCGTGGGTTCGAATCCCACCTCCTCCGACACTTGGAGAGGATCCGACGCTGCTATCAGCCTGTCAATTCGAATAATATCTTGGCTATTTGTTGAGTATGCAAAGTAGTGGGGCTAGCGATGATTAAAGAAACTTCTTTTCGGAAAGCGTTCAGCAAACTTTCTTGCTAATTC
>CAZFWE010000116.1:0-1522 GCA_964522685.1 uncultured bacterium
AGTTTAGGTTCCCTAACAGCCTTTTCGAGAGTAGGCGGAATGGATTCCAAGTAATTTTTGTAAAATGGAAATCGGAGATTTGAGCGAGTCTTAAGGGTGCCATCTCGCTAATGATAGCACCTCTATAAGCTTAGAAACAATGATTGTCTCTTAAATTCGAGGGGTTTTTTTCGAGCTCTTCCGGGCGCCTTGTTTCGGCTTGGCGTTATTTTGCCTATCGAAGATCGGCACTCGATTCTTCATTTTCCGGTTTTTTTGGTCGGGCGTTAGCGGGGTAGCGGGCCGAGCTTTTCGGGTTTTGGATATTTTTGCCTTGGCCTGCTTTTTCACTTGCCCCGGCGTTTGCTTTCGAATGTAGGGCGATGTTAGGTCCCAAGCATCTTCTTCCATCTCTTCTCTATGAGCAGAACGGATGATCCGGCGGTTGAGTTTCTTCATATGGTGGGCTAGGTCTTTCATAATGCTGTGCTCTCCTTGTTTTATTGTATAATATGTATTATTTTATATCAGTTAATTTCGTAAACATCTTATAAACATTATTTACTGTAATAAAAATCTTCCAGTTTTTTCTTGTTAATTTTGTTTTTCCGGTCCAGAGAGGTGGATGGACGATGGCCCCCGGGTGCCAGCCGGGCCGCCAGAAGGAGAGATGCTCGCGGCTGGGGCCGATGATCACGGTGGGCAGTCCCAAGTTCGACGCTAGGTGGCCTGGCCCCGAGTCGTTTCCGATTAGAAAACCAGACTCAAATAAAAAGGCTGCGAGATCGCTTAAATGAGGAAAGAGGGGGCTGTCATCCCAGTCGACCGCCTCTTCGGGGGGGACTATGAAGACAGGGTCCCATCCCTGTTCCTGGAGTTTGGCTTTAAGCGTTAAAAAAGAGCGTTTAGGCCAGTTTTTTTCCTGGGAAGCACTCGTCGAATGAATGGCGACTCTCTTTTTGAAGCGCCGGAACTGTAAATGGGATGGGGGGGTGAGGCCGTTTTCGAGGTTCGGCTCAATGCCTGAAAAGAGGGCCTTAAGACTATTTCGAATATTATTCGCCATGCAAATCGTTGGATTGAATTTCGCATCGAAATGAGGACGGAGTGGTCCGTGTTTGGAAATTAGATGGGATCCATAAAAAACGTACACCGGTTTTGATAGCGCATGGATTTTTTTTGCTTTCTGGGTATTGTCATGCTGCAGCAGGATCGCATCGAACGGGGCCAATCTTTCTTCGATTTCTTCAAGGGAAGGCTGGTGTTCAAAGCGAAATGTTGGAAACCAGCTTGCAAGAGGGAATAGGGAATTGGAGAACGTAACCGTCTCATAGCCGAGGCGCTGCAAATGACGCGAGGCGATCTGCATTAAAAGCCCATCTCCGATTCCTGCAGCGCAAACAACGGCAATTTTCATTGCGTTAATTGTACGAAACCGTATTTAGAATGTCAGTAAATTTTCGGCTGAAAGAGGATGAGCTGCGCTGTATGAGGATCCGCATTTGCGATGAAAAACGAGGAATCGTGCACTTTGTCAACGGAC
>CAZFWE010000116.1:1532-5624 GCA_964522685.1 uncultured bacterium
CCATACTCACCACCACCCGAGCCGTGCGTCGAAAGATCGATCGCACTCGTGCGGACGTATTCAGGCGATTCCAAGACTTCTGATGCTTTCGTTTTTGAAAAATTTACGAGGAGAAGAGCGGAATACCCTGTTCCAACCACGCGATAGCGGAAAATCAAAAGCCCTTTATTTTCTACGGGAGGCACATCGATAAGCTCTGCCCGTTCGAGACAAATATCGCGGCGCACTCGTAAAATTCGCTGCAGATGGGAAGCAAATGATTTTGAATTTTGGAGTTGGGTAGGGATTGATGCATAGAGAGTGTCTGATGGGTTTACAAGACTGAAAGAATCGATCGCACCGACCAAATCACCGGCGCTTAAAGCGAAGGCCCCTGGTTGCCAAGCGAAGAATTTGATCAGGAGAAGATGGAGCTTTTGGATTTGGGCTCGTTTGCGATTTAGATCTTTCATTTCTGGAACGCAAGAAGAGCAAGCTTTTGTCCAGCTAAAAGAGACGGATAATCCTCGCAGCCGTTCTTTATCTTCGCGGAGCAGGCGCAGCCGGAGAGCTTCTCCCGTCAGCTCTTCTTGCAAATATTGATATTTTTTTCGGGGGGAAAAGAGCAGTTCAGCCCAGTCGTAGGGTGCTCTTCCAAACGGTTCAAGCGAATGGATAAGCCGTTTCGGCTGGATATTTTCATCCAATAGTAATTGCGTTGTCAAGCGGAGCATTTCCGCGTCTTCGGCAATGAGAGCATGTAGTGCTGCCATCGGCGTCAGGTGGTCGTAGAGCAAATCGGCCGTTTTATTCGAGAAAGAAAAGATGCCGCCATTGCAGAATGCTACGGAATATCCTTTCAACTTTCGGATCATTAAGCTCAAAGTTTGCTGTGCGTTTTCGGGAATTCCAGCGCTGAGCTGCAAAATCGGCTCGCCAAAGCGATAGATCGATTGAAGAATGTCGCCTGAAGCCAACCTCTCGCTGGCAAAGGTCGGATGCAGCCAATTGAGGCGAGGGAAGCCCTTTGCATCGCGAAGGTAAATCCAGCGGCGCAACTTTTGGTCTACGCATAGGATTGGCTCCGTCGCATTCCACTCGCTCGCCTTCACATAGGAATTCGCAAGTTGTGGAATATATCCCTTTTTCGCGAGGTTCTGGAGCATCAGCCAGGGGATATTCGCAGAAATAGAGCTCCGCTTCACTTCCGGAAGCAATCCCCAGTCCGCTTCCGGAATTTCGATCAAAGAGTAAAGTCCGGGATAGGAGCCGATATTTTTCAATGCGAGGGCAAAGTCGATCCCGTTCCCTGTCGTGCTTCCCACTATGGAGCCGATGAAATTCATCCCCTTATTCATCGCACTTGAAGCGAGCGTCGTATACTCTTTTTCCGTTCCCATCTTCGGATCGATCTGCAAGCTGACCGGCGCATCGGCAGAGCCTTTCAAGCCTTTCAATTCGACACCATCAAAGCCGATGTTAGCAAAACATTCCCAAAGAGATTCGTTTTCCAAAGAGGCGAGAGGGGAAGTTCCATTTGTTTTGAGCTCGGCTAAATCGATGACGAGCCAGTTAGAAGATCTTCGAAGGAGCGCATCCGTTTGCGGAGAAAGCCTCGGTGGCGGTTGTTTAGAGATCATCGGAGCGTAGTGGCGCGCGAGCGCTTCCGCTTGGAACAGCATCGAGTCCATCTCCGCTGTTTGCCCAAAAAGAGAAAGGGGGATTAAAAGCAGCCACCGCATAGAGGTTTCCATACTGCGGATCGAGGGGGAAGTCAAGTAGGACGTGTGTTAGCCTATCTCAATAAAAATTTCCGTTGATTTTTAGGACTATTCTGGCCGCTTTTTGATCCAAACTCCAGTGTAATCTACATAAGTGTTTTATAATCAAGATGATGAGTTTAATCGGTCATGTTTTTTCCGTTCTTGTGATAATAAACAACTTGTAATTCTCAAAAAGAAGGTATTTATAAAAGAATTGCTAGTAAAATTTTTAATTGATTTTTATTAATAATTAATATAATATTAATTATATGGATTAATTAAAAGATTGGGGATGTTTATGTCTGTAATTAATAGCGCTCTACCATCGGCTTTATTTGAGCGGATCGATTTACGGGGATTACGCTATCGGAAACTAGGTTCTAATTCACAAGAGAGCAAAATTACAATTCCTAAGGAATACGATTTCTTAGTACACCCAGAAATCATCGATAGATTGGACAAGCATGCAAGGGAAGAATTACAACGACTGGGCTTCAACAAAGCAGCACTCGATGAGGCCTATAAGCAGATGAAACACGCTACTTTTATACACGATCAGACATTTTTACGTCGCTCGTTCTTTGAGTTTTGTCAAAAAGACTGCGTTACAGTGAAACATATTGACCAGCAATTATTTCTTGTTGTGAAAGTGTTTAACAAGACTGTCGTAATCGATCGTGCAGGCAAAAGTTCTCAGCTCCCCAATGAGATAACAGTAGAGATGATTTGTGAAGAAGACGGCAAAAATGAGTATCGGGTACTTGCATTTGTGGACTCGAATGAAAATGCCGCATGGCAAGCAGGTAAAGATACCATCGAGAAATTAGATCAGAACGCAAGATGTAATATGGATTGTTTTTCTAATGAGGTGTTCGATCAAGCCTATCAAGTAAGCAATCGTATATGTAGGCTTGATTCGGTATCGACAGATGCAAGAGCCTTTTTCGATCTTTGCCGACAAGGCCGCGTTACGGTAAAAGAGGCTCCTTTGGCTTCGTGGATCCTTATCATTGACACAGAGAAAAATCGTTACGAAATAAACCAGAAAGGGGAATTAGTAGAAAAAAAGAAACCGCTAGCTATTTGTATAACTGCTGCAAAAGACGATCTAAAGGCGTTTAGTTATGATTTTCAAGTTCGAAATAAACATCTCGAAAGTACCGGTTTGCGTGTTGATTTTGTTCAACAAGGAATGTCTACCGTCTTTGAGACGGAAGCCCATATCTCTAACCACTACCCAGATGGATGCGATTATCTTTTGCTTAGAATGCATGGATCGCCAACAAGCGGAATCCTCAGCGATCAAGAAGGCGGGCAATTTGAGGTAAATCCAACGGGCAAAGAAGAGCAAGCGATACAGCGTATTTGTCAAACAGTGTGGCCAGGAGGGGTGTTGGTCATAGAATCCTGCCAAGCCGGCAATGGAGAAGACAATTTACTCAAGTTTTTAGCTACTCATTGTCACCCCGGTGTCATTGTAATAGGGAGTAAAGCAGATATAGGCGGGAAATCTGTGCAAGTCGAGTCGCTTAACCCGAAAGATATTCGTTTTTATTCGCAAGAGAAAGGAAAAGAGGTAGATGCGACCAGAATCTATTATCAAAGCGAAAGAGGGCCTGTCGAAATTTCCATTTCCGAGTTGGATGCTCTAATGAATTTGCTTGGAAGGGAAGAACTGGATCTTTGCTGTCAATTCCTGGGAGAAAGGCACAGTCCCGAAAAGTTTGCCGCCATTCGAGAACAATGCAAGAAAAAAATCTATAACGTTCAAGATTTACGGCCTTTTAAAGAGACGTTGAGAGATTTGTGCATTACCCAATCCGATCTAGGAGAAGAGTGGCAAGAGATGTTAACGGAATTAGCAACCCATGCCAATTTGCCTGATCAAAAATCTCTAGCAATAGATTCGAAATTTAGACAGGGTGACTTAACGAATCAAGAGGGAGCGATTCTCGGAGCGATGATTTCCGATCCGGATAATGGAAAAAAAGCATTTATGTCTTTATTGGGGATGGGCTCTTTAGATAAGTTTTTGGATCTTCTTTCTTTAGCAGATCTAGAGGATCTTGCAATTGGCGAGGGAATGGCGGCTCAATGCGTTCATGCTCTTTCAGGACTTGCCGTTCACGTAAATCCAAATCTACCGCTCACGCAAACCTTGGAGTCTTATCTGGCTCTGATGAAAGAATCGTATCGAGCAGCAAAGGAGACTGGGCGCACACGAGACTGGGCGGACAAACTCCTGTCTGTGAACCAGCCTTGCATGGATTCCTATGTGCAGGCGATGAATGAATTTTTGACATCTGGCATTCTTAAAGCCAGCAAACGAGAACAGATTAGGGCATTGATT
>CAZFWE010000117.1:0-5617 GCA_964522685.1 uncultured bacterium
GAATAGAAAAGCCAAGAATACAGCCGGTAAGAGAAGTCTTTTCCGATCGGAGGTGTTTACTGGCTTATTCATTAGAGGCAATGGCTTCAGGAACCGTGAGGATTTCTTTTAGAAGCGGATATTTGAGGTGTCCGAATTCAGGTCGGTGAGCAAGCTCGATCAAATGGGATGGATTTTCAAATTGATCGACCTCGTAGCGAAGGCGAGAGATCTCTTGACGACAATTCGCGATTTGCTTCTCCAGCTTCGGGAGTTGAATTTTGAGATGAGTCAACTCATTTTGCTTTTCCAAATAGAAAAACAGCAAAACTCCGAACACGCTCACACAGATTCCTAAACGCAGTAGTAAATTCAACATAGCTTAAATCACCCGTTCTGCCACCCTTAATTTTGCGCTTCTGGCTCTAGGATTTCTCGCGGATTCTTCCATGGACGGGCAAATCGGCTTTTTCGTCAAAATCTTCAAGCATCCCTCCCCGCTCCTCTTTTTAAACTCTAAATCTTTCAATCGGTGCTTCGCGATCCGATCTTCCAAACTATGGAACGAAATCACAGCAATCCTACCACCAAGAGCGAGCCGCCGAATGGCAGCGTCAAGCCCTTTTTCCAATTCGCCAAGCTCATCATTCACCGCGATCCGAAGCGCCTGAAAAATCAGCGTTGCAGGGTGGAGTTTCCCCCAATGCAAAACCGGCTTGACGATCTCAATCAACTCCGTTGTCGTCCGGATCCGCCTTTTCTTCCTCGCCTTTACGATTGCTTCGGCCGCTCTTCGCGATTGCCTTTCTTCTCCATATTTCCAAAAAAGGCGGTCTAACTCTCTTTCGGGATACTCGTTGACAATCGTCTCCGCCGTTAATTCCGCTCTCGGATCCATCCGCATATCCAGCGGTCCCTCAAAGCGAAAGCTAAATCCTCGCTCCGCCTGGTCGATCTGCATCGAAGAAACCCCGATATCGATCAAATACCCATCGATCGATCTGATATTCCTCTCATCGAGAAAATGGTCCAATTCCGAATAACTTCCTCGGATCCATTCCACTTCCCCCCCCCAAGACGCGAGACGCTTTTTCGCAATCTCGTGCGCCTTCGGATCTCGGTCGCACGCCAAATACCGCTCGATCTCCGGATGCACCGATAAAATCGCTTCTGCATGGCCGCCCGCGCCCAAAGTTCCTTCGAAAAAGGTTTTCAGGGCAACCCCTTGGAAGGCCTCGACGACTTCCGCCAGCAAGACGGACTCATGCTCACCACTCATGCTTTAGCAGGAGATGCGAAATAGAGAGGATTCGGAGAAGATTCGGCAGCTGTTGGAGAAGAAGGCTCGGCATCACAGAGCAAAGCGAATGCCTCTTCAGTCATCTTCGCCAAGTTCAATTCTGGAAGACTGCCTTCCAATAGATCGCGAAGATTGCGTTCATAAACCTCTTTCGGCCAGATCTCGATCTTATCCATCACACCGGCGACAACGACATCTTTCTGGACACCGATCGCATTTTTCAATGTGGCGGGCAGCGTAACACGGCCCACCTTGTCGCATTCGGTCGGATGAAGCGTCGAAAAGAAGAGAGTAAAGAATTTCTGGTATTGTGCGACGTGCTGCATTTTCCGGAAACGATCCACAATTTTTTCGATCGCGTTTTTCCGGTAAATCGCAAGACAGCCGCCGAGGCCGAGGCCGATGACGAATTCGCATTTGCCGTCTTCTACCAAGCCATAACGCATCTCTTGAGGAAGAACGAAACGTCCTTTCTCGTCGATTTTCGCGTAATTAGAACCACTGAAGAAGAACCCGCTCATGAGCATTCCCACGTTATCCCACATCTTATCTACCAAATGCGAATTTGCGCAATCCATTTCGCTGAATATTTTCTAAGATCATACGCAACACTCTATATTTTCAGCGACTTACAACTTTGCAATGCATTGTGGGAAATTGTGGGAAACTTGTTCAAAACTCGCTTAGATTCCCGTTTAGAGGCGATCTACATTCAAGATATAACAACCTTATATTTAGGATGTTATGATTAACCTACACAATAGTGCGGGAAGCTGTCGATAAAGGAGGAGTGGAAGGCCTCCCATTTTCTGTGGTTAATTTTTTTTATCCATAAAATGGGAGTGGACCCGCACCGATATCATTTGTAGAAAAACCCTTCCCTGATACAATGACGCAAGGCAGGGAGAAAAATACTTATGAGTATCAAGCCGCGTACTATTGATAACCTCGGGATGGACTCATCCGTCCGCTATGCAAAGGACAAAGAACAGCTCGACCTTCGCTTAGTCGAAGATTCGAAGTGGATATCGAAGCACATCGAAGTTTCGGTCACAAAACCCTACGTCCCCTCCGAATTCGACAAGCTCTTTTCTGCCAAGCCGGTATTGCAATGGGCTCTTTTTTCTGCACCTCCTACTTATGAAGCGCATACTCGAGCGCTTTTTTCGTACCAGCTCATCCCTTCTCTCGGCTCGAATGAAAAACAAGAAGCAGACTCCGAAAAACTGATGGCTTTGAAAGATTCCTTAGATAAGGAAAGACGCCAAGGCAAAGACGATCAAGACCAGCAAGAGGAAGAAAAAAAAAGGAAACGGCTCCTAGCCTTTTTCAAATGCCTCGAGAAACTCGATAAGACCCTGATCTTTATCAATGCTCGCCGCAACCAATATCAAAGAGGCTAACTTGAGAAATTGGATGGATGTACTCGGATGGGGCAAAGAAGAAATCGACGACTTGCGCTTCGTTGCCTATTCGTACATCAAAGAGGGCATCTACGATGTAGCAATCACTTTTTTCGATGCACTTGAAGTATTGGTCCCTCCAACTTCTTACGATTTGCAGACAATTGGCGCGCTCCATCTTCAAATCGGCAACGGCTTAAAAGCGCTCGACTATCTCGACCGCGCGCTTAAACTCGACCCCACTCATGTCTCGACTCAAATCAACCGTGCGAAAGCGCTGTTTATGCTCGGCTATAAAAGACAAGGTCTCGCCGCCGCCATGGAGCTCGAGAAGCATGAAAATAAAGATGTCAGAGAGCAGGCCTCCGCTTTGATCTTGGCGTATAGATAGTCGACAAAAAAACAGCTATTGCATTCTTTAGGTCCCAAGTTTTAGACTCCCTTTCTTTTCAAAAGCGAATCTATGTTTCGTCAGTTTTTATTCCCGATTTTTGTTCTTTGCAGCGCGCTTTTTGCAAAGACTATTGAATATGGCGGCATTGCCTTTGATTGCGATGCCGGGTGTGCATTTCCCGATTACGATTACCAAGCACTTCTCGGACGAATACCCAAAAATTTACGAGCCGCTAAATATGAACTCATTCAACAAAATTTAAAGTTCCATTTTTTCTTCAACAGTAATCCAATGGAATTCAACCGTGCACTACTTAACCAAGCTGTCGATCAATTGAGAGTCAAAGCATTCTACGAAAATCGCCCTTATCCGGATCCTCTTCCTCAAGACGACACGTACGTCTTTCGCCGAAAAGAAGCGCCTGTTATATCACTCAGATAGTCCTTTCCCTTTTCCCTTTTCCTTGGTACATTTTTGACAGGCTCATGATGATAGAGATAGAGGTCAGCAACGGGTGGATTCAATTTTTGGAATTCATTCAAAACAGGTGCACGAGCGCGGAATATGAAAATTGGATCGCGCCGATCCGACTTGTCCACGCCTCGCCAGAGGAAATTTCGCTCGAAGTCCCAAATATTTTCGTGCAGGAATATCTCCTCGATAATTTCCAAGATACGCTCGCTCATTTTCTGCCTCTAAAAGCCTCGGGAGAACCGGCGATTCGCTTTGTCATTTCGACGGCGAAAAAAGAAAGTGACTCCTCGAGCACAACGCCAGCACCTCGGGTCGAAGAGGAAGAACTTAACGTTGTCTCTCTCGATATCAAGCTCAATCGCCAATATCGTTTTGAACTTTTTATCGAAGGTCCTTCTAATCAATTCGTCAAATCAGCCGCGGTCGGAGTCGCCGCGCGTCCCGGCAAATCGTATAATCCCCTCTTCATTCATGGAGGTGTCGGACTCGGCAAGACTCATCTTCTGCACAGCATCGGCCATTATTGCCTCGAGCACCATCCCAAATTGCGAGTGGCCATCATCACCACCGAATCGTTCATCAACGATATCGTCGACGCACTGAGGTCCAAATCGATCGATAAGATGAAGCGATTCTATCGGAACCTCGACGTGCTTCTCGTCGATGATATCCAATTTTTGCAAAATCGACTTAATTTCGAAGAGGAATTTTGCAACACGTTCGAATCGCTTATCAACCAAAACAAGCAAATCGTCATCACCTGCGATAAACCGCCAACCCAATTGAAACTTTCGGAGCGGCTCATCGCGCGGATGGAGTGGGGCCTTGTGGCGCATATGGGAGTGCCCGATCTCGAAACGAGAGTCGCCATCATCAAGCAAAAATCTGAATCTCGCGGCTTCAATATCCCGAACCAAATCGCCTTCTTTATCGCGGAACATATCTACAACAACGTCCGACAGCTCGAAGGTGCCATCAACCGCCTATGCGCCCACTCTCGGCTCATGGCCCAAGAACTCAACCAAGAAATCGTCGAAAAAATCCTCAGCGAAATGTTCCAAATGAGCTCTTCTCATAAAAAAGTCTCCGTCGAAAACATCTTAAAAAGCGTCGCTACCGTCTTCGAAGTGCGAATCTCCGAAATCAAAGGAGAATCGCGCCATAAAGAAATCGCCCTTGCGCGCCAAGTCGCAATGTATTTGGCCAAAGAACTCATCGATGATTCCCTGATGAAAATCGCCGCGAGCTTCGGAGGAAAAACACATTCCACTCTTCTTCATGCTTGGAAAAAAATTGCCGATCAAATCCAGATCAATGAAATACTCCGTCGCCAAGTGCAAATGGTCAAACGAAGCATCGAATCTTAATCAATAGTTTTTATTTTAATTGCGAAAAATCTATCGAAGATTTCATAATGGAGCGTCCCTAACAAATGGAGGTTTCTATGAAATCAAAAATCGCAACTGCACTTTTCTCTATCGCATCTGTAATGGGCTTCTCGGATGAAGCGCAGATTAACCAACCTTCTGCAAATCTTTCAATCGATTTGAAAGCTGCTGAAAAACCAGGTCTGAAAAAATCGTTCGGATATGTTCGCATGACTGTCGAAGATCCAGACTTGAATAAATTCCAAATGATCCCCAGCCTTGGCATCGGTTACCGTTATGGATTGACCAATTCTGCAATCGATGTCTCCATGAATTATGCCCGCGAAGCAAGAACAGCTGATGCGGAAACATTCAGCTACAGCATTCCAGTCTCTTATCTGCGCTACGTCAGCAACGACGCAGCTCCAGAAAGCTTCTACTACGGAGCAGGACTTGGATGGACAGGCAATCAGAAACAAGACGTTTATCAAAATGGGATCAATGCCAACGCAACTGTTGGTTACGAAATGTATCGCACGCAAAACATCCACAGCTTCGTTCAGATGGATGTAAGCCACCCAGCAATCAATGTTTCAACAACCTCCGTATCGTTCCAAAATACCCTCAAACCTCTCGCACGAATTTCATTCGGCCTCGGATTCTAAACGAGTTGCTTTCGACCCGGTCTTTTTCAAGCCGG
>CAZFWE010000118.1:0-5597 GCA_964522685.1 uncultured bacterium
TTGAAGTTGGTTTTTATCGAGATTGAGAGTTTTTAATTTACGAAATAAGCTTATTTCCTTTGGTATTTTTGTAAGTTCTGCATTGGATAGATCAAGAGCATCGCAATTCTGAACCTTTTCACTTCCTTCCATCCAATCTCGAATGTCCCGAGCTTGCGTGCTAATGCTAATAGAGCCATCGAATTTCGGTTTGCCATTTATAGGCAACTTCTTATAAAAATCGACCAATTCTTGATCAGGATTAGAGACGGAAAGACCCTGGGCTTCGATCTTAGTCGACTCAGTCACCTCAAGTGGCGGAACTTGCGACTGATCGATGTAGTTGTGGGCAATAGCAATTGCGGTAAATCCAAGTCCCACACCCAGTAGAGCACCGAGGACAAGGCCCGGTAACCCAGCCATCAAAAAGCTCAGGATAGCAGTAGCGACGGTGGTAACTGCGACGATGAGAGCTTTCAATGGAGCGGGAATCAGGTTCTCCTGAAACTCTGTAGGATTATTTTGAGATCTAGAAATTTCTTGAGCTTGTATCATAATTTTCTCTCTTCTTTTTTTACGAATTTCATCATCCTCTCAACGTGCGAACAACTTTTTTTAATTCTTCGAGGAAATAATAGACTTCTTCAACCGTGTTGTAAATGCCAAAGGAAACTCTCGCCGCCGTCTCCAGGCCGAAAGACCGAAGGCACGGTTGCGCACAGAGGTGACCACTGCGGATAGCGATATTTTTCAGATCAAGCAACGTCGCTATATCAAGCGGATGAATGCCTTCGATGGTAAACGTTGTAAGAGGCCCTTTGTCCGAGCTCTCACCGAGAATGCGCAGGCCCTCGATACTGCGGAACTGCTCTTCGAGCATTATCCGAAGGCCGTTTTCGTGCTCTTTATCGGCCGATGAGAGAAAGTCGAGAGCGGCCTTCAAAGCGATAACAGAGCCGATGATCGGAGTGCCTGCTTCAAAACGGAGCGGAGGAGCAGCGAATGTAGTTTTGTCGAAAGCCACTCGGTGAATCATATCTCCGCCGCCGATGACAGGAGGCATCGACTCCAAAAGCTCTTTTTTACCATACAGAATGCCGACGCCCGTTGGCCCATAGCATTTGTGCCCAGAAAAGGCATAGAAGTCGCAGCCGAGAGCTTGCACATCGATCTTTAAATGAGGGGCAGCTTGTGCCCCATCGACAACGACGATGGCGCCAACCTTTTTGGCTTTCTGGACAATCTCGGCGATCGGGCGGATTTCTCCTGTTACATTCGTCATGTGGGCAACCGCGACAAGGCGCGTTTTGGGAGTGATTTCAGAAACGAGTTGCAAGCCTTTTTCCTCCGCGAGCATTTGCCAGGGGACAAAATTGGAGTGGTGTTCTCGCTCTGAAACGCAGATTTCATCGCCTCTTTTTAAGTGGGTGCGGCCCCAGCTCAATGCGATAAGATTCAAGGCATCAGTGGTCCCACGTGTAAATATGATCTCTTCAAAATGCTTGGCATTCACAAATTTTCTAGCTGCTTCGCGCGTTGCGTTGTACTTTTCGGTAGCGAGAAGAGAGCCTTTGTAAATCGCCCGATGGACAGTACCGTATTCTTCGGCATAAAAGTTCGCCAGTGCGTCGATGACGCATTTCGGTTTTTGAGCCGTGGCGGCAGAATCGAGGTAGATGAGCTCAGGGTGTTTTTCAAAAATAGGGAAGAGACTGCGGATCCCTTTCATAAATTCATCCGCCTACGCATAGGTCCTAGCCATCGCGTCTAACAGAGGCATCTTTAAGGAGTCGATGCCAAGGCTATCGATGATCTCGCGACAAAACGCCTGCATGAGGAGCGCTTTGGCGTCGGTCAAAGGAAGTCCGCGAGAGCGAAGGTAAAAGAGTTCCTCCTCAGAGAGCTGAGAAAAGGTGGCACCGTGAGACGCTTTGACATCATCGGCGAAAATTTCGAGATTCGGCTTTGAGCCCGCAATTGCGGATTCGCTCAAAAGCAAATTATTGTTGAGTTGGTATGCTTCCGTCTTTTGGGCGGGAGATCGAACGTAGATCTTCCCTTCAAAGCTCGATTTGCTTTGTCCGTTCAAGACCATTTTGACGTGCTGGCGCGAGGTGCAATGAGGCGCGGCGTGATCGGCAAGCGCGTGAACATGGGCTTGTCTATCTCCATTCAACATCCCTAAGGATCGGAAGAGAAAAGAGCTATTCTCTTCCAAGAGTTCCGCACTGGCGGAAAAACGGACGTTTTTCGCACCGTCCGTGGCATGGAAAACTTCAAGGCGAGCATCTCGTTTTAGACTCCCGCGAAACGTCATGTTGGAATGGGCATCAGCCGGCAGAAGCTGCATGTCGTAAAATTTTAGATCAGCGCCCGCATCCAATGACACATCGACAACGCCATTGCAAAATCCGCCTTTGAGTGTTTGCACGATTGAAAGAGCCGCATTTTTGCCGAGCGTGATCTGAATCTTCGGTGAAGCGAGCTCAGATCCCGTCGAGAGATGGAGAATTTCTAGAGACGATCGCACGTTAGGAGGGACATACAGAAAAAGCCCCCGGCCATGCTCCAGTGCGTTTAAAAGATAAAGCGGGTCTTTTTCTTCCTTGAAAATTTTAGTCCATCGGTTTTGGAGAAAAAGGCCGTAGGATTTAAGCGCTTGGTCCAACTCCAAGCAAATAAGCGCAGATGGGGTTTTAGAAGGCCTATAAAAACCGTCGACAAAAACGAGCGTTGATTCTGGAGCTTCAAAAGCAATGGATTTCTCTGAAGCCGCTTGCGGCCATTGTTTTGGCGTTGAAAGGGTATCGAGACGTTCGCGAGCAAGTTGCCGCCAAGAGATCATTGGTATCCTTTGGCTTCAAGTTCAAGAGCAAGCTCGGCGCTTCCAGTCTTGACGATCTGCCCATCGTTCAAGACGTGGACAAAATCGGGCTTGATGTAGTCAAGAAGGCGCTGGTAGTGAGTGATAACGAGAAGAGAAGCATCGGAGCGGCGCATCTTATTGACGCCCGCCGCGACGATCCGCATTGCATCGATATCTAGCCCAGAGTCGGTCTCATCGAGGATTGCCAAATCGGGATTGAAGAGGGCCATTTGTAAAATTTCATTCCTCTTTTTCTCCCCTCCGGAAAATCCCTCGTTAACCGCGCGCTCTTTGAACTCAGAGCGGATGTCCATGAGAGCCATCTTTTCTCTAAGCAATTCTTCAAACTCTTCGCTCGATAATGGGATCTCTTGTTTGCCTTGTCTTTGGGCATTCAAAGCGGTTTGTAAAAAGTGGCAATTGGATACGCCGGAGATCTCCAGCGGATATTGGAAGCTTAAGAAAAGCCCGGCAAAACAACGCTCTTCAGGCTCCATTTCCAAAAGATTTTGCCCTTTGAACCAGATTTCTCCGCTCGTGATCTCATAAGAAGGATGACCGGCTAAAATTTTAGCAAGCGTCGATTTGCCAGCGCCGTTAGGCCCCATGACGGCATGGATCTCCCCTTTGCCAATGGTCAAATTCAATCCCTTGAGGATCGGTTTACCTTCGATTTCGGCGTGGAGATTTTGAATGTCTAGTAGTTTCATCTTATCCTACGGAGTGTTCTAGTTTAAGTGCGAGAAGCTTTTGCGCTTCTTGGGCGAATTCAAGAGGCAGCTCTCGAATCACTTCTTTGCAAAATCCATTGACGATGAGCTGGATCGCTTCTTCCTTCGAAAGGCCGCGCGTTTGGAGATAAAAAATTTGCTCCTCGTTGAGTTTCGAGGTAGAGGCTTCGTGTTCGAGCTGGGCGGTGTTGCCCGCTGTATCGATGACTGGAAAGGTGTTCGCAGAGCACTGATCGCCCACGAGCATCGAATCGCATTGCGTATAGTTGCGGGCGCCTTCCGCCTTCGAGAGGATTTTGACCAGGCCGCGATACGTATTGTGGGACTGATCGGCGGAGATGCCTTTGGAGACAATCGTTGATTTTGTCCGTTTGCCGATGTGGATCATTTTTGTGCCGGTATCCGCTTGCATCTTGCCGTTGGTAAGAGCTACGGAGTAAAACTCTCCAACGGAATCGTCCCCGCGCAAAATGCAGCTCGGATATTTCCAAGTGATTGCGGCTCCTGCTTCGACCTGGGTCCAAGAAATTTTGGAGCGGGGTCCTGCACATAGACCGCGCTTGGTCACAAAATTATAAATGCCGCCTTTGCCGGTCTTCGGATCTCCCGCATACCAATTCTGGACGGTCGAATATTTGATTTCAGCGCCTTCCATCGCTACAAGTTCGACGACGGCAGCATGAAGTTGGGTGTTGTCAAACGCAGGAGCCGTACACCCTTCGAGGTAACTGACGTAAGAATCTGCTTCGGCGATGATGAGAGTGCGTTCGAACTGCCCTGTCTCCTTCTCATTGATCCGGAAATAAGTGGAAAGCTCCATTGGACTACGGACGCCTTTGGGAATGTAGACAAACGATCCGTCGGAAAAGACGGCGGAATTGAGGGCGGCGAAAAAATTGTCGTGCGCAGGGACCACCGTTCCGAGATATTTTTCAATGAGTTCTGGGTATTTATGGATGGCTTCAGAAATGGAACAAAGAACCACGCCCGCCTCTTCGAGCTTCTTGCGAAACGTGGTCCCGATGGAAACAGAGTCGAAGACGACATCGACTGCGACATTGGTCAGTCGTTTCTGCTCTTCTAGCGGGATACCGAGCTTTTCAAAAGTTTTCAAGATTTCTGGGTCGACTTCGTTCAAGCTCTCTAAGCGGGGCTTTGATTTAGGCTCGGAATAATAAGAAATTTCTTGGTAGTCGATCGGAGGATAATCGGCATTGAGCCAGTGAGGCTCTGCCATCTCTTTCCATTTGCGAAATGCTTTGAGCCTGAACTGCAGAAGAAAAGAGGGCTCGTCCTTTTTTGCAGATATAGCCCGGACTGTATCTTCGGTAAGTCCCTTCGGAAATACCTCAGATTCAATGGGGGTCGTAAAGCCATATTTATATTCCGCAGCGGTAAATTCTGCTGTCATCATTTTAACTCTTAAGAATGGACTAAAGAATACCCGATTCCCCTTCCAGTGTCAATTTTTTTAAGTAACTAAACGGCAGATATTAATAATAATTATAATTTAAAATATGATTATAATCTATAATAAGAATTGAGCCTTATTTGCGAGTAAAAACATGTTCAATGAATTACCGGTTCGGGCCAAACGAGAGATGCTGAGCGATATTGTTGAGATTATCCAATGCTTGCACTTAGGCCATCGTTCCGAATGCGATCGGTTTGTAGAGCATCTAAAAGCTCGATGCGCCTTTCTCGATGAAAAGATTCAGCAAGACGTCTTGATTTTTATCGAACAGGTTCAATTTCAATACGCCTATGATCCATGGCATAAAGTGACCCTCGAGGTGGAAGAAGCCGCCGATCAGTTGATCCAGGATCTCGGATTTCTCCCAAGCAAGGGCATTTCACCGCAATCACACAAGACGCTCCCTGATTTCTAAAGCCAGTTGTTTACCTCATTGACTACCAATAGAAGAATACGTGACTGCTCCCTCGCCTAAAGGCGAAGGCTTCTAGAGATTTCTCCCAGGCCATCCAATCCGAGGGCCAAAATATTTTGCGCTGCGTTGTAA
>CAZFWE010000119.1:0-3489 GCA_964522685.1 uncultured bacterium
CGCAATACAGCTCCAAACCATCGATTCGACACAAACATATGCGAAAGTGCATGCGGCAGAATTCCCAAAAGATCAGATCACCTGCGTGTCTGCGGAAGAGCAGACGGCAGGACGAGGACGATATAACCGCACTTGGATATCACCTAAAGGCACCAATCTCTACGCGACCTTTTATTTTCGGCTCCCAGCTCATACAAAAGATCTCATCAGCCTCGCTCAAATCATGGCCTGCAGTTTGGCTGGTCTGTTGCTAAACGAAGGCTTAAGCCCCAAGATCAAATGGCCCAATGACATCCAACTGAGCGGAAAAAAATTGAGCGGTATCCTCTCTGAAACGGCATTCCATGACCAGGATGTGGAAATTTTTCTCGGAATTGGGATCAATGTGAACATGGGAGTCGATCTTCTTGCAAAGATCGATCAGCCAGCCACTTCTCTGAAAATAGAAACCGGGAGAGAATGGGATCGACTGACAACTCTGAAAAAACTGCAAAAGCAATTTTCTTATGACTTAGAACTCTTTAAAAAAGAAGGGTTCGCTCCTTTTCACGATTTTTTTGAAGAGCGCCTCGCTTATAAAGGCCAAAAAATCCGCTGTTTTGATGGGAAAAAGGAATGGGTCGGAATCTGCCATTCGCTCACTCCGGACGGACAGTTAAACATTTTATTGCACGATCAAACCACTCACAAGTTAATTTCAGGCGAGATTAATACCCTCTAAAGCTGGGGAATGACGATGAGGTCGGGAAAAACCCGGGCTTGCAAAATCTTTTGAATCGCCGATAAAGTAGACCCGGTGGAAGAATGGCAACTCGTGCAGGATCCTTCGTAAACGATCCATACTTCAGATCCTTTCAAATCCACCACAGACACTCCGCCTGCATCGAGTTCTATATAAGGCCGGATCTCCTTATCGATCACTTCTTCGATGATCTTCTTCTTTTGATCCAAAGCAAATGCTTCCCATCCTGGAATTCCTCCAGGAACTTCGCCAAAGTCGTATTCGATTGGCGTAGCATCATGGCTTGCTGCGAAGGGGATATCGAGACATTTCGACACGGCCCGATCGATCGCCGAGATCGCTTGATTGAGATAGGAATACGCCTCTTTTGGGAACGCTTCGACGTCTTTCTTGTCACGGCACTGCTGATCGAGAAGCTCTGCGGTGATGCGAGACGCCTGATCGTAATTTTTCCGGAGAACAAGCTCGCTGACGATTTCGCCGACGGCAAGAAGCTGAGGAGGGCCGTATGCCTGGAATTTCGCATCGGAGATAATTCCATCGGACTCGTCGACGAGCCAATACAAGCGAAGCATTCCTTCTTGTCCTATGACAAGCCGCATTCCCCGATCGTCTTCGGCATGAAAGAACCCGACAAAGCGAGGCCGGTCGATTTTCTCGCGCAGTTTCTTGGAGAACTTCTCCCATATCGATGGCTGGAGCAAATGGACAAGGCTCATGCGAAAAGATCCTCCGAAAAGAGACGCAACGTTTGAACCGTCTCGACGATGATCGAAATTGCGCGATCAATTTCGTCCTGCGTTGTGGTTCGGCTGAGCGAAAAATGGATGGCCGTTTCCGCAAGTTTCTCATCGATCCCCGCCGACATCAAATGGCGAGATAAATGAGGAGCGTATTGGCCGCCGATCGAAGCGAAGAGCTGTTTTCGGCAAAGCGCGTAGAAAAGAGCTTCCTGGTGAACTTGCGGCACCGAGACGAGAAAGACATTGGGAAGCCGCGGCGAATCGGAAAATAAAGCGGCTGCTCCTGGAATTTTCGCTAAAATGTGCTCTTCCAGGCGGTCTCTCAAACGGACAGTCTCAAGCCCCATCAGATCGAGCGATAAAGAGGCCTGGGAGGCAGCCGCGGCCAATGACAGAAAAGAAGGGATGTCGAAAGCGCCGCCTCGGAAGCCCCCCTGTTCAATGCCCCCGACAATGAGAGGCTGCAAAATCCGCCCTGCCTTGGCAAAGAGACCTCCAGAGCCTTTAACAGCGTGCAGCCGGTCGCCTGAAAAGGTCAGGTAATCGATATCTTGGAACGGACAGTAGACCTTGCCGAGCGCATAGGTAGCATCGACATGCAGCAGCACATTTTTTTCTTTCGCCAGAGAGGAGATCTCCTCAATGGGCTGGATCACTCCGGTCAGCCCATGGGCATAAGAAAGGGAGATCATCGCGGTGCGAGGACTGATAAGTTCTTTGAGTTTAGATACATCGACGCGTCCCATCCGATCGAGTGGAGCGAACTTTACGAAACAACCGAGATCTTCAAGTCTTTTCAGCGATTGGAGCAACGGAGCATCTTCAACAGGAGTCGTAATGAAGTGGCATTTTCCCTCTTTGCGGGCCAATTCCAAAAACGCAGTCCAATGCACTTGATTGATCGCCTCAGCCCCAGAAGAAGTAAAAACGAACACATCTTCGGCAGAGGCTCCGGCTAAATCGTAAATCATTTGATAGCGGGTATCAAGTGCGGCCAAAAGATCCTGGCTCAATTTATAAGGCTGAAATCCGGGGGCCCAATGCGCCTCCAAAGAGGCTCTCCCCCGCTCTAAAGCGGGCCCGCAAGGACGGGTCGCAGAATGGTGATCGAGATAGATCATTTCCGCCACATCCCTTTTTCATAGGTGTAGATCAAAGGATCTCCAGTCGCGATTTCCAGCTTGACGATCTCTTCTTCTGATAAGCGGTCGAGATACATTGCGATTGCCCGAAGCGAATTTCCATGCGCTGCGATGAAGACGTTTTCTCCTCGTTCCAAATGAGGAATGATGTTTTTTTGGAAATAGGGCCATGCGCGCTCGCAAGTGTCTTTGAGGCTCTCTCCTTCGGGCGGGCGAATATCGAAACTCCGGCGCCATTTCTGTACCTGCTCCACGCCAAATTTTTCCGTCATTTCGGCCTTGTTCATCCCCTGTAGTTTCCCATACATCCGCTCATTGAGTTCAGCGGCGATGTAAACGGGCAGAGTCGATTTTTTTGCTTCTTCACTATAGATTTTTGCCCAAGTATCGAGTTTTTCCTCGCCGAGGTGGAGGAATACAGGGACTTTTTTGGAAGAATGGCGCAAAAGGGCTAGGGCCAGCGTCATCTGGGCGCGGATCAACGTGGACGTGAAGGCCACGTCGATGGAAAGAGTGCGGATTTTCTCTCCCCCGTCCAAAGATTCTTGAATCCCCTTCTCATCGAGTGGAATGTCGACCCAACCGGTAAAAAGATTCAGACCGTTCCAAGCGGAGCGGCCATGCCGCATCAAGATTAATTTTGAAGCCACGTAATTCCTCTTTTTGGAGTCATTCTAGCAGAAAGGGGGTTTTTGGTAATGCTATTGGCCTAAAAGAACGCTTCGGTTATACTTGCCCGCCATGGAAAAGAAACGTTTGAGTAAAGCGCTTGCCGCGGCGGGCATCGCATCCCGAAGAGCTTGTGAAGAGTTAATTTTTGAAGGCCGGGTTAAAGTCAATGGGAAGGTCGTCAAGATCCCCC
>CAZFWE010000119.1:3499-5569 GCA_964522685.1 uncultured bacterium
GACCCCCATAGATTGGAACACGGACCAGATCTCTGTCGACGAATCCCCTGTCCAGGCCGAAGAGGCCAAAGTCTATTATATGCTGAATAAGCCCACTGGATACATTTGCACAAGCATCCGGCCTGGCCAAAAGCGGATTGTCCTCGACCTTTTCGAAGGCAAGTCCGAACGCCTCTTTACCATCGGTCGCCTCGATAAGGAGACCGAAGGGCTCCTCCTCGTCACCAACGATGGCCGGTTCGCCCACGAAGTCATCCATCCCTCGTCGAATATCGTCAAAGAATACGTTGTCAAAACCGCCCAAGAAATCACCCCTGAGCACTTAGAAACCCTGTCGCAAGGAGCTCGAGTAGACGAAAAATGGGTCCGCCCCATCTCCGTTATCAAGGTACGTCGCGGGACATTCCGCATCTTGGTCAAAGAAGGACGGAAGCACGAAGTCCGGATCATCGCTGAACGAGCTAAGCTAAAAGTTCTCGAACTCCGTCGCGTACGCATCGGCTCTCTCGTCCTGGGGACCCTTCCCGTCGGGGAATACCGCGCCTTGACCAACCGAGAAAAAGAACTCATTTTCCAATCCAAATAGATTTTCAAGCTCCTGAAGATCAAAGTATTGCGATTTATCGCGTCATTGACATGCGTCGCTTTTTGGCAGACTCTTAGCAGACTTTTTCTTTTCGTAAAAGAAAAGGGCGGGCAAGATTACAACGATCGATCCAAAAACGACAGCAGATAGCGGGTAGATGGTTCCATTATAAAGGGAGCTTGTCAGCCCAAGAACTAGGGCGGCGATTAACAGGCGAGCGCTAGTGAGTAAGCTGGCTGTGATTCCTTTGATATGGGGGAGGATCTCCATTCCTTCGGGGAAATACAAACCAATAATCCAATTCGCTCCGAAGGCGTAAAGTACCACACCGCTAGTAAGTAGGTAAGGATCTTGGGGAAAGGCTAAAGAAGCGATCGTAAGGCCGAGGCCTCCGGCAACGCATAGAATCGTTCCCGCGTTTTTAACCCTGGGAATGCTCCATTTAGCAATGGCTCGTTCAAGAAAAAGACTGCCGGCAACCCAGCCTCCGAGAATCATCGCTTGAATAAAGGGAAAGACTGTTTTGCTCATCCCAAATTCCACGACGAATAGAACGGAAGTTCCCGAAAGAAAGGCAATATATCCAGCAAAAAGAACGCTCATGACGACCGTCAGCTGCCAAAAAGCTAAATTCATTAAGGCCAGCTTAAAATCTCTCAAGATAGACCTAAGCTGGACGGGATTTCTCTTTTCTTTAGGTAAGGTTTCCTGAAAGAAAAAGAGGCATATTATCAAACTCAATAACACAAACAGAGTAATCGCGAGAAAATTCGAACGAAATCCAAAGGTTTGATTGAGAAATCCCCCCAACATCGGAGCGGTAGCCATAATCAGAGGAATAATTGTATTAAGACTGTTTAATGCCCTTATGGCCCGGTCTTTTTGAAAAGCATCGAAAATAATCGCTGTTCCCAAAGTAAAGCAGCCTCCGCTTCCCAAGCCCTGGAGAATTCTCCCGATTAACATTTGGTTGAGATTCTGGGCAAAAAGGGTGATCATGCTTCCCGCTAAAAAAGCGAAAAGCGCTAGCATCAGGGGCCTTTTTCGTCCTATTGCATCGGAAAGGGGACCATACAAAGGCCCCGAAATGCAAATGCCGATAAAATTCCAGGTTAGAAGACCTTGAATCGCTCCTTCAGAAGCCGAAAACCAACGCATCATATCAGGAAAAGCGGGCAAGTAGATGTCTGTTTCAATGCATGCAGCAATGAAAATAGCGATTATGAAAAATAAATACTTTAGTTCGTTTTTTGTATTCATAAAAATTTCAATGAAAAATTGAGCATACAATCTATCAGCAATTCCAGCTAGAGAAATCACAAGAACTTGCGAGCACCGTGAACTTCGAAGCCGTCGCAACCCCGCTCCTTTAAGGATAGGTCTGGGGGAACTTTCAAAACAGGTGGCCGAGCGGAAACTTAATGATGCTCCCTCTCAGAGCTATTCTCTTTAGAGATTCCACTTCTTCTGAAGGGCATCGAGCG
>CAZFWE010000120.1:0-5516 GCA_964522685.1 uncultured bacterium
GGAAAAATCAGAGGGTATGCTCAGTGGCCGAAACACAACTTTTGACAATATCTCCGGGTGTAGGCGAGCTTGCTACTCATTTTAAAATTACTGGCTGGAACACAGGCATGGCTGCAGATGGGGTTATGAAATGTTTTCAAGATTGGCTGCAAGCTCGAGGAGGGGTAGGAATGCAGGAAGAGCAAGCTGCTCTCGACCAAGTGAAAAGCATGTTTGAATTACATGGTGAGAGCAGATTTAGCCCTTGGGAGCGCGATCCGCATGATAAAACAAGAACAAGTCATAGAATGGGTTACAGAAGAGAAACCAATGAGGGAACGGAGTTTATCGTCTTTACAAAAGCGTTTCGCAATGAGATATGCAATGGTCTTGATTATCAATACGTGGCAAAGCTGTGCTTACAGCACGGTCTTTTGCTTCCTAACAAAGAAGGAAATCCTACACGCTCAGAGCGTTTTCCTGGATGTAAGAAAACCTCACGTTGTTACGTATTTAAAATGGAAACGCTTTCTGAGGAGGTAAAATAGGGTATGTCTAACACAAAAGAAATAGTTGAGAAAAGAGCCACACCTCTATCGGAGAATGCTGAATTAGTCTGCAGATGGCTGGAGCGCGGGCAAGCAGTAGATAATAGCTTGAGACCTGTCGTTTTTAATGGGTTGGATGGATTGGATGCGATAGGTTGTATCCAATTTGAACTGAAGGATAGATGTTCAGAAGAAGAGGGTTATAGCAATTTACTTTCTGCCAAAATATTTCAAACTTTTGGGGTATATAATACAGGGGTAGCTGCAGCTGCTTTTGGAGATTGCATCAATTGTATTGTGCCATTCTCTGACATCAAGGAAATGGAACCAGATAAAGGAGCAGCTTTTTTGGAACGGCATTGTGAAAATATTCTAAGCCTCTTTCAAGAAATGCGTCCTCGAGATTCTATAGAGCTGATGATTGTGACCAAATTGATCATTCTAAACCATTTATCTAGCCCTGGGAAATACACAAAAGAGAGCTTTGAGGAAAAAAGAGTCTTCCGAAAGATGTTGAGGGATCACAAGAAGATTTTGAGTGAATTGGATGCTTAAATCGTCACAATATCACAAAAATGGAAAATAGGCTTGTGACAGGTTTTCTCTATGAGTCACATTTGTTACAGCTCTCACATTCGACAGTTTAGCGCAACTTAAAAACGGAAGGCAGCACTTAAATTTAAGCCTTGCAGAAAGAGATCGCCTGGGGCAGCGCCAATCCCTGTTACAGTCTGATCCATTAACTTACGGAGCATGTTTTGACCCCAAAAGAGAAGGAATTGATAGTTAGCCTCTAGATCGATGCCATATCGGCAATTATAGAGAGATGTGTTCCACCCTAAGCCAAGTCCGAGCTCTAATTCAGGCCTTAGGCAATTGAGATTGACTAGCTGGGCTTGCAAAACGGAAGGAGAAGCTACTGAGGAGGCGACTTGTTCGCTGTGGCGCACATGGGTATATTGAGTAAACAAAAGCGCTGTTGCTAACTGTCCGGCCAAGCAAAATCCTCGGCCTAGGAAAACCCGCGATTCAAATCCCATGCGAGGCCCAAGACCCCAGGAATTAGAATTGTTATTGGAATAGATGGGAGCAGAAGTGAGAGAGGTCACAGCAGAAGAGGGAACAGAGATATCAATGCTGACTTGCTGTCGAATCCAAGCCGCCCGGAGCCCTCCAAAAGGGCTAATGGTGAGATTACTAGCTTGATAAAAAGGTCGGCCTGTTAGGAAGTCCACCAAATCCATGGCTAGATGCCACCGGGAAGAGAGCTGGGTCGCCGAAATAGTCTGTCCTACTGTTGTCGTCTGTTGAAACCAATTGTTCAAAAGCCAAATGGGTGTCTGAGAAAAGATGCTAGGAGCAATAGGCGATTGACTGATCTGGGTTGTTTGCCGAATCCATGTGTAATCGACACAAGTTGTCCATTCGCCCTTATCTGCGGAAATTCCGACTTGAAAACCAGGTTTATATGCAAAGTCCTGGATTAAAGTGGTACTGTTTGACGTGCCGACAGCAACAGCTCCGCCTACGCCACTGTTCACTAACCCTGCACTATTGGCGATATCTAGCCCATCTTGAGCAGCGTAGTAGTAGAGAAAGGAAACGTCCAGCGATACATCAAAGTCCCATGTTTTTTGTCCGAGAGGCACTTGCGCGGAAGCGTTATAGCCAGGAGAGAGGGTGGGTGTAGAGGCAGCGAAGAGAGCGTTGCAGCAAAAGAGAGCGATAATTTTCATAATTTTTCCTATTTTATGGAGGGGCTCCGTGAAGAGGGGCATTTTGTCTTTGAAACTGTCTGGCCAATACACGGCTTCTTTGATCTGAAGTCCGATAGAAACTAAAAGCTGAAAAGGGACTATGCGATGCAACAGTGCTCCCTGTATTCAAGACCCCTCTAATCTCATTCGTGTAGGCGTAGGGGGTGGCGCCATCTAAACTTGGCACAGGATCTGTTCCCGCATCTCGATCTAGATCCCACGTCATGACCCCAAACAAGCCCATATTGATCGCAGATTGAGTGAGATCTCCCGAATCAGAGACTGAGAGGAATTGCCCGGTATCGTCATTGCCGGGCATCAAACCGAGCTGGATTAAGCTGGGAGGAATCCCCCATCCAGTCGCATAATTGGGGGCTGGAGCTGTATTGGTCGGGCTTGTATAAGTGATGAGATCCGCCTCAATCTGTTCTGCATATGTGCTCGTTCCTACCCAAATATCATACTCCATGAAGTTGATCGCATTGACAGTCCCTGTCGCTGCAGCCACCGACTGAGCCAGATATAGCCAATACGTTCCCCACCCTTGCCCGGGAATGGTCAGAGTGATGATTTTGTTCGGGAGTGCAGCTCTCATCTGCGTTAAGAATGAAAACAGCTGATCGGCAAACTGCTGTGCTGTTGTTCCTGAGGGGAGCGCATCCTCGATATCAAAATCGACTCCATCAAATCCATAACCGGTGACTACACTACTCACTCCCGCAACTAGATCGGGGATGTTATCGGGCCATCCGGCTGTTTGACTGATGAAATAATTGGGGCCGGCGTAAGAAGCGCCTCCATAAGAGATTTTCACAAGACCATTTTGGCTGTGCACATAGCTAATCACAGTATTGGTGTCTGCGCTTTCATCAGAAAACTGTAAACCATTGAGCCCAGGAAAGGTGTAGGAAGCAAAAGCGATATCCAGGGTGACATGATTATAAGTCGTATCAGCTCCAGACGGCGTTGCTGGCATCCCAGTCATCGCTGTATTCCAGCCAGAATCCCAACTCTCTAAATAGGTCTCATAATTGGAGGTACTTGCAAAAAGAGCTTTTTGGCAAAGAGCAAACGCTAAAAAGAAGAGAATGACGATTTTCTGCATAAAGACCTGAGTAAAAAAAAGATTACCAGAAAGGGCAAAAAGATCCTATTATTAAATGTCATCTGAAGCTAAAAAACCTGAAAGCGAGAAAACCTTACCAATCAAAAGTTCTGAATGCGTCTCTCACCTCCAATCAAAATTAAGGCTTCAGTTTTACGACTGAGGCCTTTTGTTTTTAGTGACATACAACACAAAATTCATCCCAAAAAATTCAGCGGCGTAAAGTTCAATATTGCAGTAAAAAGTTTTTATTTTTCTGCTTGTTTCTTTCTAATATGTTCTGTTACAGTCTGGGATAACATTGTGAAAATTAATAGAAAACAGATGGGATTGCACCCAACCAACGGCCTGTTGGCCAAATCCGAAAACGATGCTCTGTCCTTCCTAAAATTAAGGTTACAAATGTTAGAAGCAGGTGTCAGGCTTAATCATTATGAAATGCTACTTTATGAAATGCTACTTTAAGCTATTGATTACACTTACAATATAAAAATATAGGACCATAATTTCTATGAAAAAATTACCTCTTCTGAAAAAAAAGCAAGTTGTAATCAATCGTCCTGGGTTGAAAGTAGTTCAATTTTATTTGTCCAGAGGTGAACTCATACCAAAACATCATACGAACGCTGATGTTGTTGTTACAACGATTAGGGGTAAAGGTATTTTTACAATTGAATCAATTGATCATGAAATGAGCCCTGGTGTTGTTTTAGAGATGAGTCCTTATACTCCTCATTCAATTAAAGCTCTGGAAGAGCTTGAATTTGTCGTGATTCATATGCATTTGGAAAAAAAAGCAAGTGAGGTGAGCTGTAGCGCCGATAACTTTTCTTCGCAAAAAGATTCATAAAAAGAAAACTCTGCTTATTTTCCTTCAAAGCTATGCTCTTCTCTTAATTCTTGGGGGCGTATTTGCTCATACAAATCACTTTTCTTCAGCCGTTATTGCAAGCGTTCTTTCTGGGATGGCTATCCAAGCTGGCGCATGGCTAGTTTATAAGGAAAAGAAATGCGCTCTTCCCTTCAACCTAATCTCTATACTCGGACTTACTTTGTTCTTTATTTACCGATGGTTCTTAGTCAGAAAATTCTATCCCCCAGCATTTCTTGTATTGCTAAGCCTTTTACTCGTTTTCAAGATTTGTCAAGCTTTATACGAATATAAGAAATTTCAAAAGATTTCAGCGTGATTGTTGCTTAAGAATACTCTTCAAAAAATTCTCATTGTGTATAATCTCGTTAAGAGACAAGTCGAATAAAGGTCTTATCATTATTAACCTTGCAACAGATAAAGAAATTTTCACGATAGGTCACTCCACACGTTCCATCGAAGAGTTGATTTCTCTTCTAAAAACGTATGCGATTCAAACAGTGATCGACATTCGAACCATCCCTAAATCCAGACACAATCCGCAATTCAATCAAGAAGCTCTCAGGAAATCACTCAAGAATAGGAGAATCGGTTATCGCCATTTGAAAGAACTTGGAGGGCTACGACGTCCTTTAAAAGATTCAATGAATACAGGGTGGATCAATGCTTCTTTTCGGGGGTACGCCGACTATATGCAAACCCCTTCCTTTCAAAAAGGACTAGAAAAATTAGAAACCATCGCTTTAAAAAAGCGGTGCATCCTTCTCTGTGCAGAAGCTGTTCCCTGGAGATGCCACCGTAGTCTTGTGGCAGATGCTTTGACTATCTATAAATGGAAAATTTTTCATGTCCAAAGTAAAAATGGCGCAAAACCCCATAGGCTCACGCCTTTTCTAAAGATTAAAAAAGGCTTTCTTTCCTATCCGAAAAAAGAATAAATGATCTGAATTTTTTCCACTCAAAAGTTCTGAATGCGTCTCTCCACCTCCAAAATTCAAATTAAACCAAATCAAATAACACTCGCAACTTAGGAATATTTGGCAGCTGATCTAATGGTCTTTCGAAACGTCGAAGAATTGTCATCTGTTCTTTGATGAGTTGCTGTATTTTTTTGTTTGAACTGTCGTTTGTCGAATAACTGGTACTCAAACTGCTGAGATCACTGCTAGATAGTGCTGTGTTGAAAAATTCAATTAACGCAGTTTAGGAAGCAGCCTAGTCTGAAAATGTTAGGCAGCAGCCCTCGTCATTTTATT
>CAZFWE010000121.1:0-5484 GCA_964522685.1 uncultured bacterium
TAATGAGATAAGCGGACGGACTGGCCCCTATTTAGGGGGTGGCAACTTGGGTTCATTCAGGCTTTGAAATACAATGTTAATGCTCTCAGACGCTTTTTCGCAGTCGCTTTTTCCAATCGCGATAATAGAGTGAATCGCCTTGAGCCCCAATTCCAGGATGTTATCAGCTATCACGCGATTTTTTTTTTTGTCGACATGGGCTAACGGATCTATCCCCTGAAGTTTCTCATCTACGACAAAACGGACCTTTCCGTATTCATCAACCCACGATTTCATGGGAGTAGATTCAATTTTAGGCTCACTAATTGATTTGCATGATGTGACAGCCTCGTTTGCTAGATCTGGCGATTTATTTGAATTCACTTTTCTCTTTATTTCCTTCTTTTTTGACATTTTACCAACCTACTTTCTGTTGCCTCTGTCTTGTTATTTCTTCATCATCCATCTTTTTCATCAATCAACCAAGAGAATCGCTCCTAGGCGGTTTAAGGAGGTAATTTTAAGATTTTCTCCTAAATGCAGTTTTATCGTCCGAATTACCGCTTGTCCAACGGGTTAATGATTTGATTTATTTTCATCCACCCACCATTTCGTCTATTTCTTACGTGTTAAACTTTTGATCTGTTTTTAAGCTCTCTTTTTTCGTCGCAGTACTCCGGTTGAAATTATCGTGGCAGCCTGCCCTCGATTGAGAGTATCAATGCCGGTTCGAAACCCGGCAGAGCGGAATATGTCTTTTTGTTTTTCGGAAATCGGGAACGAACGCCATGCCGCATTGAGGTCGCTGACAGCAAAGAGCGATCTGTTCGTCCTGGCAAAGTCCTCGGCGGTGCTGAATGAGTATTCGAAATCTAGGCCTGCGGCGATGGTTTTGAAGCCTTTGGAGCCTGTCAGGATCGCGTCGTAGCGGTCTTCCTCGCATTTTATTAGCTTCAGAATGGCATCGCCTGCGCCCTTCAAGAAATAGCAGCCGTCAAGGTCTTTGGCCCAAGTGAATGATTCTCCCAATAGGTCTAGAGCTAGGATCGCCTTCTTCAGCTTCGGGTTGATGTTTGGGGGCAGATTGCGAACGAGCCCCTCGACCTTTTCGCTCTTGCGAGGCGTTTCTCTCTTTTCCTCATCGGGATCATCTTCGAGAAGGATACCGACATTGCAAAGTGTGTGGCCTTGGTCGCCGAAATCCAAGATCATGCAATCTTTTTTCGTTGGATGCTGGCGGAGACCTCGGCCGATCATTTGCTGATAGAGTCCGGCGAATTTAGTAGGGCGCGCGACGATCACGCAGGAGATCGAAGGTTCATCGTATCCCTCGGTCAGCATAAGGGGGTTCGTCAAAACCTCGATATCTCCGTTTTTGAATTTCTGCTTCAGAGAGTCCCGCGCGGCAGTAGATAAGTTAGAGTGGATTGCCTCAGCTACTATCCCGAACCGCCTGAACCATTCGGCCAGCTTCACGGAGTGATCGATTGAGGTGCAAAAGGCGATCGTCTTCCGACCGACGGCCTTTTCCATGTAAGACTGAACAATCGTTTGGTTGATCGGGTCGGTATTCATCGCCATCGAAAGCGCAGATGGGGAGAAATCTCCATTTTCAACGGCTACCTTCGAGAGATTGAGGTCGGTGAGTACTTTGTGGCCATTTGGCGGGCATAGATACCCGTCATCGATCATTTGCTTAATTGAGCGGTGATAAACGATCTTATCGAAGATTTCGCCCAAGCCTTTGGAATCTGAGCGAAACGGAGTCGCGGTGAACCCAACGAGCAAGCGGTCATTAGCGGCGCATCCAAGACCGAAGCCGAGCTCGTTGAGGACAAGCCGGGCGGTGTCACTGGCGAAGTGATGACACTCATCGGCAATCGCGATAGAGAATCCCTGGCTCTGTAACTGCTGCAAGTTTCCGGGGATGCGAGCACTTTGTATGGAGCTCACAACGACCTGTCTGTCGAATTCCTTGTGCTTAGCATCGACAATGCCTACATTAAGGCCTGGGGATATCATGTGGAGTTTGTCTCGAGCCTGTTCCAAGAGGTCGGTCGAAAACGCCAGGATTAGCGCTCTGGTCAACGGGTCCGCTTCGATGGCTTGGTCGATAAGCGAGGAAAAAATCACAGTTTTGCCTGCGGCGGTTGGCAGGTGGACGACTTGGCGGTGGATCCCGGCGATGCGGGTGGCAGCAATGGCTTCCAGAGTTTCGATTTGATAGGGACGAAGCTGGACATTCATAGTTTCTCCATCCCATTTTGGTTTTGCGCAGGTTTCGCGCTCTGATATACAAGCACACGGTCTTGGAAACTATGAAGAGACCAATTTGGCAACAATTTTCTTGTATGAAAGGAAATCAGGTGAGAAACTTTTTGCGAAACCAATTGAGGCAGGAAAATGCCCGCGAAACCTAGGTTTCGCAAAAATGAGGTCTGGTTGCCAACCGTCGAAAAACTTGTACACCACAATCCTTCTCTATGAAAGGAAACGTGATGCGAAACTTTTTGCGAAACCATTTTTGCGGTAGAGAAACTTTTTTCACTCCTAAGGAAATCAAAAAAGTTTCGCAAGATTAATAAAATCTTAATGAAATTCATTTAATGTCTCCCAACTTTTTGGCTTTTCGGATGTGTTGTCGAACTGCCTGGACAGAGATCCCTAGTTCGGATGCTATTTCTTTGACGATGATCGTTCCATCGGTATAAATGACGAAGAACAGTACACTCTCGAATGTGAAGGAGAAAAATTTTACGTAACTGGTCAGTTCATTAAATTTTGGAAATGCTTCAACGAGCCTCATCTGTTCCCCAACTCACTTCGCAACTGCAAAGATCCAGAAAAACGCCTGAATACAATCATCAAAAGACTGAGCAAAAGAGCAAAGCTACCCATACGCTTAACCCCAACGATGCTACGCCTGGTTAGAGAGGCTTGTTGTCCAAAAATTTTACAGCACATTACTCGATGATAATATCGAGATGAGCTAGTAAGGACAGCGCTTCAGGTTTTGAGAATTTTGCTTTTGATAGTTTGTTGGTCAGTGGATTTATTGAATAATTGATAGCTCCTATAAAATTTGCCTTGCTGAGGTTGCTATTATGAAAGGTGCTTCCCGTTAAATCTGATTTTCCAAAGTCGACTCCCATGAGATTTGACTCTTTGAAATAAGTCTCTCGAATAACACATTCGTGAAAAGATGTGTTTCTTAAGTCGAGATCGGAAAAGTTGGCAGTACCAATTAGACATTTTTTAAATTTTATCGATAGAAACATCTTGTCGCACTTCGTAAAATCAACCCCGACGAGTTTGCAGTTTTCAAAATCTACACCTTGAAGCCGACATCCATCAATTTTGACTAGGCTTAAGTTACATCCGATCAATTTGCATTCCAGAAATCGTGAACTTGTAAAATCGCTCTGGCTCAAATCACAGCTCTCAAAAGTCACGTGTGAAAAGATTTTATGTTTAAGATCGTGCTGTTGGAAGGATTCTTTCTTAAACGTTTGATTTTCAAATTCTTTTTGCATGGACATGCTTTATCTATTTTTAGAGGGTTTTTCTAAGCATAAACATTTTCGAATCTTTTGCGTAACCCTCTCGGGTGAACTCAATGGAATATCCCAGTTTTTGATAGAAGGAGAGAGCTTCCCAATCCATGGTATTGAGAGTGACAAATAGTGCGCCATGTTCTATTCCGATTTTTTCTGCTTCATTCACGAGCTTTGTTCCCCACCCTTGGTGACGTAGAGTCTTGACTACCCACAAAGAGTCGATATAAAGAGAGCCATAAAATATCGTTCCTGAGGCCCCTCCAACAACTTTGTCTTTGTCATCTTTGATGAAGACGCTAAAGGGGCGAATAGGTGACAGTCCTTTTGCTTGGGAGGCGTTGTCGCTGATTTCATGATAAAGGATCTCCTCGTATTCCTTGGGGATCGTGTTGTAGCGTTCTAAGCGGCAAGAGTGTTCTTTCATTTTGTTTGATCCAGTATTTGTGTCAGAAGAGATGAATTCATCTGGAATTTTTGAAATCTTGCTATTTCTTCAGTATTGAGGAATTCGTTCGCTTTATCCCAGAGCTCTAGAAATTTTTTCGGTTGCGCTAACCTGATATCTGTCAGAAAAGCACATTTATCAGAAAAATTCATGTGGGGGAAAAGGACTTGCACCATTTCTATCATCTCTTTAGCTGTCATTAGATCGTAGGTAGGGTGTTCAATGAAACGCAATTCTTCGTCTGTACAAAGTCTTTGCAGTTCTGGGAGCAGTTTGGTCTCTTCTTCATGGAGATGCAGCAAATTATCGCCTACAAACTTACGATAGAAGAGATAGAATTGATAGCCTGCCTCTGTGTGATCAGGGCTTGTCTTAACGAGGTCAAGGAGATATTGCAAATTTTCCAAAGCCTCTTCTTGATGGTCATGGTCATTGTGAGCTTCAAGATGAACAGTAGAGCCCTTCTTTTCCAAAAGAGCATGAATATTTTGTTCCTCATAAAGTGCATGTCCTTTCAGCATTTCCATGATGGATCGCCATTCATCTTGAATGTGTTCGATGTCGGAATCATTCGTAAAGTCTGTTTTTGCAATCAATCTTTCTAGTTCACTCAATGCAAAGCTTACGTATTTGTGTTCACGGTAAAGTTTTGCTCTCATAGGAGATACCTCTTAATAATTGTTTCCTTCATGGCGTTTAGGGGATAATTTTTTCCGCTCAATAGATACTCCAGGCTGATGCCTTGAAGGACGGAACGGAGATAAGTTGCCTCCACCTCTGGATCAGCGTATCCAAGGTCTTTATAGAGCCGCTGTTCTGCTATGAAGAGACGATCAAATTGTTCCTTGTATTTTTGCATAGCCTCCTGCATGGCATTGATTCCTTCTGTTGAGAGATAAAGCATATAGAGAAAGCGTAGCCAATCCGATCTTGTTTCTAATTCACTTAAGACAAAATCAATTAAAAATACGATTCGTTCTTTAGGGTCTTGAATCGCTTCTAAGTTTTCTACGAGAGGAGTCCATTCTTCCAGCCTTTGCTTTGCGAAGATGACAAGAAGATCATTCTTACTGTCAAAATAGTGATAGAAGAGGGCCTTTGAAACCTTCGCTTGCCTAGCAATATCCGCCACGCTGCTGCCGTGATACCCGTTGGTTGCAAAGACTTTAAGCGCTGCTTGAAGAAGACTATCTTTTGTATCCATGAGAAGAGGATAGCAAGAACTGACCGATCGGTCAATCAATTAGTTTTGGGAGAAAAATTGAAAAATTTCTTGTCAGGTTTTTTTCTTCCTAGTAGGAGGTTTTTTTGATACGATCTTTCTCTTAACTAAGAAGGACATGGGTTTATGAAACTGTTTTTGCTAGCTCTGAGTTTTATTGCCAGCACAACATATTGCATAGGAAGGGAAACTGATTCACAAGAATATGTCCAAACAGAAGGACTCGAGATGCGCCATACTATCGAAAATCAAAGAAAAAAATTTTTTATTGGACTTGAGCT
>CAZFWE010000122.1:0-5424 GCA_964522685.1 uncultured bacterium
AACGGCAGTTCTGGGGAACTTAACAATTACCAGCGCTAAGACGACGGCGAATGCTGTCAATATCGGAAGCAATATCACAGCCGGTTCCTTTACGATTTCAACAGTTTCTCCTGTAACAATTTTAGGCAATTCCATCATCGATGTAAGCTCTACTCCCGGAGGATCGATTTCCTTCAACTCCACCATCGATGGAGCAAGTGCAGGGGGACAAGCCTTAACGCTAACAGCTAACGCAACAGGCACTGTGACACTCTTAGGCAACGTAGGAACGACCACACGGCTCGGGACGATGACAGTTACAGGAGGCATTAGCGGACTTGAGCTTGGCAGCGATGTGACAAGTATCCAAGCCAATTCCTTCATCGTAGGCGCTCTTACTCCCACAACATTCCATAATGCGGCACTTACGATCGACACTAGCGCAAGCGCAGGCGGTTCCATTGCATTTGGAGGAAGCCTCACGGGTGTAGCTGCCGCGGCTCAAGACCTAACGCTGATCGCCAACACCACAGGTTCAGTGACGCTTTCCGGCGACGTAGGAGCGACTCGGCTTGGCGCATTGACCATCGGTTCCGGCACGGGAAGCTTTGTCCTGGGCAACGGCATTGCCGGCATCCAGGCGACCTCGCTTACTGTACAGGCACCTGCGGCAACTACGTTGCAAAACACCGGCCTCTTGACGATCGATGCGACGAACACCATCGCCTTTTCGGGAACGATAGATGGAGCGACTAACTATGCACAAGACCTGACTCTGACATCGAGTACAAGCAACATCACCTTTTCCGACGCTATAGGATCTCTAGTTCCTCTTGGCGCGATCACCGTCGCAAACGCGATCGACGTCACTGCATCGAGTTCGATCGCGGCAGCTTCATTTACGCAAAACGCCGGTACCGGCATCACGGTGTTTAACGGGGCAATCGATTTAATAGGAGGTTTGACGCTTACCGGAGACAATTTCACTTTTAATGCTCCTGTCAACTCCGATGATGTCGCGATCACAAACGATGGACTTATTTCTATTGCCGCCGCCGCAGACATGACGCTGACGGGAAACTTTCAGCAGCTCGGAGGAGCTGGCAACGTGCACACAGCGGGAGATATTGCGACAACTGATCATTCTATTTCTTTTACTAGCCCCATTACACTGACAGGCGATGTTGATTTTACTATTGGAGGAGCGTCAGGAGATATCGTATTTAACGGGACAGGCGCAACTGTAAATGGGGGATACAATTTACTTCTCTCCTCTAACAGCGGTGGTGTCGAGTTCGATACAGCTGTGGGGACGGTGACGCCGCTTAGCAGCTTGCAAGTCACAGGACCTGGAGGCATTCTGGTTGGCGCCAATCAAACGGTTTCTACAGGGCCGATGAGCTACACAGGACCGGTCGCATTGACTGCGAATACAATCTTCACAGATAGCGGAGCTACGGGGATCACTTTTTCAGAGCCTGGAGGAGTAGCGATCTTAGGAAACCGAAACTTACAAATTTGGGCGACGAACAGCTCGATTAACATTATGGGCGATGTCGATTTGTCGGGAGATCCCGGAAACAATGGGGGCAATGCCATATTTACGTCGCAAACAGGAATTTCTGTAACAGGAGGTATCGATTTATCCGGCGGTTCAGGAGGCGGCGATGGAGGAAGCACAATGCTTACTGGCAACTCAGCATCGATCACCGGAGACATCGATTTATCTGGCGGCTCTGGAGGTGGCGATGGGGGAGATGCTAGTATCAATGGCCAAACAGCCATTACTCTCGAAGGGCGGCTCATTACCCGGGGAGGCGATACGGCCGCAGGAACCGCAGGGACAGGCGGTATGGCGATTTTGATTTCGGTCGATGGATCCATCTCGATCCATAACATTGACACATCGGGGGGCTCGGGGACAGCTCCGGGAGCGAGCGGCGGTTCAGCGGGAGTGATTGGGTTAATGCCTAGCAACACAACAGGGTTCGACAATACCCCTGCGGCGACGGTCATTATCAATGCTGACCTCGGCAGCTCGGGGAATTTGGTCGCGCGTGGAGGCACCGGAATCTCCCCGGGAACCGACGGAGCGGGCGCTTTGATCAACATCTCAGCCAATCGGCCGGCGCCGGTGAGCGCTGCGACTATTACAAGCAGCTTAGGTGGCAACGATATCACCATTATTGGCCGCACATTCACAATGGGAATGAATGAGGTCTTTACCGCTTTAGGCAACCTGAATATTACAGGGAATAATCAGATCAATATGGGAGATACTGTCGCGCTCTTGGATTTGACGCTTTCTGCTCCTATGATCAATTTGGCTATCCACGGTACCTATAATATTTTGAGTTCTCTCGGGACTTTGTATCCCAATCCGATCCTCCACTTCTATGCGGGTCAAACTTTATCTGTCACAGGGACGCTGAATCCTACCGGGCCTATTGCACAAACCAGCTTTGCCAGCACATATACAACCCCTCAATTCAATGATTTGTTGATTTACAATAGCGCGAACATTTTGAATTTCTCTACAGACACGCCACCACCGCCGCCACCTCCTCCTACGCCTTCTCCATCACCGCGAGTTCCAACTAAACAAGAGAAAATCTTGACGATTTACGACTTGAATATTGCCGATATCGAGCTCTTTTATCGGCTTCCCATCCTGGACGTAGACAATTACTACCGAGGCAGTATCTGCAATCGTCAATGCTGTAAAACATATTTCACCTCGTTTATATTTGAAAATTCCGTGAAGGAGTTTGAGGAGAGAACAGGCAGTTGCTCAGAATAGACATAGTAAAATCGTGCTTGAAAATCTTTGATTTAATGCGCTGGACGCTTTTTTTAGCACCGTCTTTCCTAATAGCAGAGAGGGGAGATTCTGTAGCTCTAAAGGGGATTGTTCTTTTAAGCGAAGAAAAAGACCTCATTCAAAATGCTGAAGCGTTAGGAGATATCAAAGGATTGCTTGTTTTGGGATTAGATCTTCCCGGGCGCGTTTCCGATTTCCACCGAGATGTGTTTGCATCAGAACAAGGAAAAGAACTTGATGTGTCTACAATTGAGGAAATCGAACAAAAAATATCTCGCTATTATCTCGAACAAAACAAGCCGTTTATCACCGTTTCAGTTCCAAGTCAACCTATCGATCAAGGGGTTTTACAACTCGTAATCCAAGACAGCCAACTTAGCCACGTTTCCATGCAGGGAAATAAATGGACCTCAACCGATCGGATCAAAAAAAATCTGGGGCTGAATTTAGATCAGCCTATCGATAACAAAAAAATCATCAAAGGCTTGAATTTCCTCAACCGGAATCCCTTTCGAAGAATGGATGTTGTGTTTGAACCCGGCAGAAGAAAAAATACTACCGATATCACCGTTCTCACGGAGGAGCGAAGGCCCTATCGCTTTTATGCAGGCGTCGATAATACAGGGGTTCGGTTTACTCATTTGAGCCGTATGTTTGCAGGGTTCAATGCAGGAAATGTATTTACACAAGACGATGTGTTAACGGGGCAATATACAGCCTCCTACCATGTGAGTACATTCCAGGCAGGCACTTTGCAATACACGGCGCCGCTTCCCTGGCAACACCTCATCACTGTGTATGGAGGATATGCTTCAGTCCATGCCGATATCCCCTACCCTAGCCGAACCAACCACGGGCAGAGCTATCAAGGCTCCTTCCGCTATATCCTTCCCTTTGGAGAGAGCGAAAGGCTGGAACAGGAATTCCGCTTCGGATTTGATTTTAAAGCGACTAACAATACTGTTTTATTTACCGAACTTTTCCCTGTGTATGGCAATCTCGTCAATCTAACCCAAATCGTGTTAGGATATGAATTGAATTTATACCGATCTACTGTCAATACCAACATCAGTGCAAATCTCTATTGTTCTCCTGCGGATATGCTCCCTCACCAGACCAATGCTGAGTTCAGCAACTTGCGACCCGGTGCTAAAAATCAATGGGTTTATGTCAACGCTTCTGTAAGCCAGGTATATCAACTTCCGAAATCGTTTTCCGTTTTTCTCGGGTTACAAGGACAGCTCTCTTCGCAAACACTGCTGCCCAGCGAACAGCTTGGAATTGGCGGCCACAATACAGTTCGGGGCTACGATGAAAGAGAATACAATGTCGATAACGGTCTGATTTTTAATTTTGAAACGAGAAGTCCCGCCGTCTCTTTGATTACAAAAATTAGAGATAAAAAAATGAAAGACGCCTTTCAATTTCTTTGGTTTTTCGATCTGGGCTATGGAAAAGACTATACAATCATTCCGGGAGTTCCTTCGAGAGACTATTTAATGAGCACAGGACCGGGTTTTCGCTACACTCTCGACCCCTATCTTACAGCTCGACTCGATTGGGGAATTCGGCTACATAACCAAGCCGTCTTCCCAGGCAGTTGGAATCTCCTGCACTTCAGTTTGATCAGTAGTTATTAATTCCCTGGTCGATGACCCTATTTTTTAGTTTAAAAGTTTAGGTCAGTTACTGAAAAACTTACTGTGGGCTGCTGTGGCTTGCTGTGCTCAAGGATTGGTCCACGGCAGTGGAATCGCCGAAAGACTTGAATCTGGAGGACCTAATGGGCTGCCCTCGGACATACCTCCTAAAACGGGTTAGGAATTCATGGATGCCTGAAGCCAGAATCGAACTGACGACCTTCGCATTACGAATGCGCCGAAAGCAAAAAGCTACAACGAGAAACAAGCGACAACCGAAAGAGTATCAGGCTTATAAGAAAAATTCGAAGCTGTCATTTGTCGCAAAAAACTGCAAATTCTTTTCTTTAGCAACACCATTTTAACACCATGTCTTAATAGGAGAAGTCCATCCATTAAAAGCAATATTTGCCATAACTCTCGAAAGCGCCTTAGGCCATGCTAATCATGCTAAAATCTCTAATAGCTGACTTAACCATATTTTGTTCAGTAACTTAAGAAGTTCGCACAAAATGCTAATAGATGCTAAGGGGATGCTAATTTACAGATCGAATTGTGGGCGCCAGCCCCCCTTTCTACCGAACCGATATTAGGTCGGATGAAGCTTCGAGCGCTACGCCAAATCCTCCTGAGCCACCTCCAAATCTAGGCTTGTGCCTAATAGCTTTAGAAATGGACTCAGAGCCATGTACTTCAATAAATAAGACTAGACTCCTGTTAATTAATACAGATCTATTTAGTTTGCATAAAATAATTAATTAAAGTCGATTAATAATCGCAGGCACATTATTATTCATGCAATTTTAAAAAGGATGAATTATGGCTGCAGTTTTAAAGATGAAAGAATTTTCCATCCCAGCGGTTTATTACCGTGAATACAAAAACGACCTACCTAAAAAGGGCGAGGTCGCTAACCCTCTCCTTGGTCAATGTCTCAGAGTCACGCAAGTCGCCCTCCCCTTCATCGCTCTCTACAAACCTCTC
>CAZFWE010000123.1:0-5392 GCA_964522685.1 uncultured bacterium
CGCGCCAAGTAGTAAGGTCCGGGGGGATATCGGAAGGCTGGATACTGTGAGGAATATCCCCTTCAAAGAGAATGATGCGAAGTGGCCGGCACTCGGAAGAGAAGGCTAGTTCGCCATTGTTCTTGTAAAAGGTCGTTCCCATTCCATAGGCTGGAAGGAAATTCTCCGCGGTGGAATAAATCATTGCGGAAACAAGCCACGGCTTGCCGCACGCGCCATTGATGAAGGTAGGTTCGTGGAAGGATTTTTCTTCTTCGTAGAGGATGGGAATGCCAAATGGAATCCCTTCTTCAGGATGATAGTCGCGGTGTTTGCCTAATTCGGTGTTTGACAGTGAAACTTCTTCCAGAAAATTAGTGGCCACGGCTGGAGAACTAGTCGTCTCATGGCAAAGTTCCCAAGGAAGAGTAGCGATATCAGCTTCTAATTGGAGGCTAAGTGAGGCGAGAAGTTTATAGAATTTCTGGATCGGCTGCGGTGGGTCGTTGAAGAATTCCCATTTTTCTTTACTGTTCATGGCTCGGGCGGGCTTTTCTCCCTTTTCGATCGCTTCCGGGCTGCCGAAGATTTTTCGGCTAAAGAGTGCTTTTTTAGAAAAGTCGTTCATCTCTCGAATTTCTTGAGGCTGGAAAAAATAATCGATGAGATAAATGTCTTTTCCCTCAATGGAAATACGTTCAATCGAGCTGCTTTTCAACTCTTCTTGCTCGCCATTAGATTCGGGTTCAAAGTGAAAAACAAGAGGGATTGTTTTAGGGTTTTTAAAGAGGGGCTGCAGCAAAACCGTCGTGTCTTTTCTCATCAATTGTTATACTAAGATATATGGGAATTTCAAAAAAGCAATGCATAGAGGCTTGGCTCAATGAGATCAGGCCGTTTGGCGATGTATTGGAAATCGGATCGGGCCCCGATCTCTTTTCTCTTCAAGCGTTTTATCCGAAGAGCTACACGCGGATCAATCTCGAAAAAGAATCGTGGCAAACGGCCTTGCCGCCGTTAGGCTCGTTCGATTTTATTTTGTACAATGGCAAAGTGATCGAGAAGACTCATGTGGAAACGGGAAATCTTCTACTGAAAGAAGGAAAGAAGACGCTGCAGCAGGTCCAAGAAGCCGCACCTGAATTGACTCAAATTCGCTATTCGGAGCGGGATCTCGACGCATTCAGCCAACAAATCGGGGAAGCGCAAAAGCCTTATCTTTCCCGCTTTCTTGCGGAACTTCTGGAAAATGGACAAATTACCGAAGCTCAGTATGAAAGGCAGATCGAAAAATACCATCTAAAAAAAAATGCTTCCCCAAAAAATGCCGTTCTCGAAGATCATCTTTTCGAGTGCATCCAAGAATGCTTGAAGCACATGTGGAAGGGCAGCCGCTTTTCTTGTCTAATCGGCACTGCGTCCAAGTATGAAGACCCGAGGTTTTTCGAGCATATCATCGCAAATCCCTCTCTTGATTATCAGGAAAAACCGGTGGGTCATTCAAACTATCTATTGATCGAAATTTTATGAAACTCAAAAAAGAGAGGACGATCGTCACTGACGATCGGTATAAAGATCCGAAGACGATTCCGTTGATTTTCCGTTTCGAGTCCCATCTTTTTGAGGATTCTCTTTTGAGGATCAAGAACTGGTCTTTAGTCCATCACCAGATCGATGGAAAAGATCTCTATCTGATCGATGGTTTTTTTACCGACAAAGAAGCTGCTGCAATGCGGGAATTTTCTAAAAATGCGAGTTTTAGCCGCGAGATTTTTGCTAGTTCCGATAGCATAAAAATGGGGCAAAAACCGACTCGTTCGATGAATAGCAAGGAGAAATGGGATTTTTTTGCGAATCCTCCCGTCCCGGTGCAGGAATTTTATAAGCTATTGGCACTTTTGAGCCATGAAATGGATCTGGAGATCACGACGTTTCCCTGGGATTTAGTGCAAGGCGAGGTCTGTTCTCCTGCAGTAGCGACAAACCTGGTCCGAGAGCACTCGAAAGAGAATATGGAACTCGACAAACACCGCGATGTGGATCTCGAGAAGAAAGGGATCGCATTTGGGATTCCGATTCTCTATGGAAAAGAAAATGCCTATTTTCCTAATCACTTTGTAAATGGAGATGCAGGCAAGCCCTGGTTGGTTACGGTGATGATCTATTCGACAGCAGAAAATTTCTACCCAGAATACGGCATGGGAACGGTCTTCTACAAAGACAACGGGGAAATGTTTGTCCGCGGAGATTGTCTTCATATGCGGATGGTGCTCTTCGAAGGAAATATTCTCCACAGCGTCGAAAATTCAATTGTGCCCGAAGGCACTTCGACGGAGCGCGTCTCCTATGTATTCAAAGTAACGATGAATCCTAAACGAGAAGATCAATCACCGAAAAGAGCTTTTAGAGCGTATACTAAAACCTACAATTAAATTGCTTTGTAGGCAAATTGATGGCACTTATTCGACATCCAAACATCTCATTTAAAGAATGCCCTATTTATCCTCTGTCACTATATAACGTTGAAAGCTAGCCTCATGCCAATGACGGTAAGTACATGGCTCTCCAGATTTTGCTCCATATCTTGCATCGGCTGTTAATATAGATTTTGAGTAAATTGGGGTGTCCATTGGTGCGCCGTAAAATACGGCAAGAGTGTAGCGTTCGATAGCGCCTACAGCCTTATGTACTCGATGCTCTGTAGCTCGAATGCTATCATCTGTGGCTAATTGTCCAAATTCACCTACTTGAAACATCATCACATCCAAATCGTCGGAGGGCACCTTTTTAAAAGGTTCCTCTTTTGATGTTCTGACAAATAGACCTGCTTCTGCGGGCTCAGGAATTTGTTCTCCGTTTACAAAATAAACCGCAGGAAGAATGACTGTGAATAGGCCATGGTCAAAATGAGCGCCACACCAATAAGGATTATCATTATTGTCATTCTTACGATAGTAGAGCATTCGACCTAATCGGGAATCTTCTTCAAGCTGAATACCTGTAGTTCTTCCTAAAAGACCAATTTGATGCATCACTAGTTCACCAGTATTTGCCATGAGCTCTCCTAAAGCTTCAAAGGGCTCCTTTAAGTTCACTTCAGACGGCCATTTATTTTTAGCAACATCAGGAATGAATGCATAATAAGAGGTCTTTAGATTATCAACTGCCCAAGTGCCATTGGGTCTCTGAAATTTTTCTTTTCCGGTCTCATATCCAAGAAAAGTTTCACCGAGAGCTCTATTTGGCTTATAGCTCTCCTTTGTTTCCTCGGAAAGAATGTTAAATTTTTGGGCTGCTTTAATGAATTGCTCGTATTTTTCTCTATAGCCGGGAACTCCACGAACCCCAATAATCCCTTTTTCATGTAAGGCTTTGTCTAATATTTGTAAGGCGTCTAAATCCCCTTGAATTAGCTTTTTATAAGGAATGACTTCTAGTTTAAGCTGTTCTATTGTATCTGCATATATAAAATTACTGCCAATAATAAGAAAAAGACTCAAAAAAAATCGAAGCATTTGATTCTCCACAATTAAACACTGTCTCAGCAAATAGTCTCGTACGAGGAGTGTTTAGAATATCGCAACTCAAAATTTCGCGCAAAGATTGATCATTAAGAATTCTGGGATACGTTCTTGTGTTGTATTAGACCTCTTTCGAAACTCGCTTTGAGGATGGGTTGTCTGTATAAACGCCGTGAATTCAACGGATGAATTCACGGTGTGGCTGGGGATGCAAACTGCCGACGGCTTAAGAAGAGCAGGGAGTAGTGTCGGGACAGGATTGGAGAATGGTAAACACCCTCTAAACGCCTATCGTTGAATTCATTTTCGTCTGCCACCTGAATTTCCACTCTTTTTCTTAAAGAACGGTTTGCGGAAATTGCGATGCGGAGCGAATTTCTTTCGTGGAGGGGATGATGTTCTTGCCTTTGGTTCGAGTCCTGGAATCGTTGCCGATGGAAGAACTTGACCCGTAAATTTCTCGATCTCCCTGACAAGATGGCGATCTTTCGGCGAGGCCATAGAAAGGGCGATCCCGTTCTTTCCTGCGCGCCCAGTTCGGCCAATGCGATGTACGTAATCTTCCGCACTGTTCGGCAGGTCGAAGTTAATCACATGAGTGATCGATTGGATATCGATGCCTCGGGCTGCGACGTCGGTGGCGACGAGGATGCGGAGCTGGTTTCTTCGGAGTTTTTCAAGGGTGCGAGTGCGCTGGCGCTGATTCATGTCTCCGTGCAGAGCATCGGCGGCGTGCCCTTTTTCAAGGAGGACTTCAACAAGTGTATCAGCTTGCCGCTTGGTGGCGGTAAAGATGATGGTTTGCACGATCGCCTGGTTTTCGAGGAAGTGGTCGAGGATCTGGTATTTATGCGTTAAATCATCGACTGGATAGATGTGTTGTTCGATGTTCGCATGCGTGGTTTGATCGGCCGTGACAGCGATTTCGACGGGGTTTTTGAGAAGGGTTTTGGCGAGGTTGAGGACGTTGCGGTTGAAAGTGGCCGAGAACATGAGCGTCTGGCGTCCCTCAGGTGTTTTAGCGGCGATTTCTTTAACCGGTTCGATGAATCCCATGTCGAGCATCCGATCTGCTTCGTCGAGAATTAAAAGTTCGAGGCGTGAGAAGGAGATTCGGCCTCGCTCCATGTGGTCCATCAGACGGCCGGGAGTCGCAACGAGGATTTCATAAGGGCGGGATAATTCGCGGTTTTGGATTGGATACGGGGCTCCTCCGTAAATGCAGACGGTTTTCATCTGCGGGAGATGTTTGCCGTATTTAGCTGCCTCTTTAGCGACTTGCATCGCCAGTTCTCTTGTAGGGACGAGGATGAGAACTCGCGGTCCGTTGGACTTTTTGCCCTTGGACGGCGTGTTAGCAAGCCGCTCGAGGGTGGGGAGAATGAAGGCTGCGGTCTTCCCCGAGCCAGTTTGGGCGGATCCCTGGACATCGCGTCCTTCTAAAATTTTGGGTATGGCCTGTTCTTGAATAGGCGTCGGGATGGTATATCCTGATTCTTCGATTGCTTGCAGGATTTTGGGATGAGAGATGATGTTCTTAAAGGCCATAATTCCAGGGATTTGGGGATCATTCAAAAAAACAATACAGGAGTGATCAGCTCAAGAATTGCGATTCTCTTTTAAAGAGGGCCCTATTATCTGGAATAGGCGAAATAAAAGCTATCTATTAAAAAAACTAGAAACTCGCTTTTTCGCTAAGCGATGATACTTATTCTTTGGGATCTGGGAGGAATATCTTGGTTGCAGAGGAAATATCGACGAGTGGTGATACGTTGGGAACGGCGTATGAAATATTGGGAAGGGTTTTTAGATTTGGGAATTTTACTTTATTGGGTACACCCAAGTTGCTACCTAAGAAGTGATGAAGGAAAAGGCAAAAGCCGCCATCAGCA
>CAZFWE010000124.1:0-5383 GCA_964522685.1 uncultured bacterium
ATTTTTTATTGGACTTGAGCAAAAAACTAATAATCAAAGATGTTCTTCAGAAATGCCTGCTCATAAAGAGAGGTTTTTCAATCAAAATATTCTTGCAAGGATTCCTAACAAAATAAATGGCAATATTTTGGCCGTTTATACTGATTATGAAGGAGATTATACGAAGCCCTACTCTTGGGTTCTTGGGGCAGAAGTTTCTAGTTTAGATGAGATTCCAGATGGATTGATTGGGAAGGTGATCCCTGAATCAAAATATGCCGTTTACGCAACGACGGGAGAGTTTCCTCAAGGTTTAATTGCTGCTTGGCAGGCGATTTGGCAATCGAATTTGCCTCGTTCTTATACAACTGATTTTGAGTTGTACACGTCAGATTTTGATCCCCAAAGAAATCCAGAAGTGAGAGTTTATATAGCGATAAAAGGAGATCAATAAAATGGAAATTGAGCAGAACTCTATTGCAGAACAAATCCAGTTTTCAGATTTTCTTAAGGTGGATATTCGTGTAGGAACGATTATAGCCGTGGAGGATTATCCAGAGGCGAGAAAGCCTGCTTATAAGCTTGAAATCGATTTTGGTCCTCTTGGAAAAAGACGTTCTTCAGCACAGATTACCTCGCATTATCGAAAAGAGGAATTGATAGGCAAACAAGTCATTGCTGTTGTTAATTTCCCTCCAAAACAAATTGGCAAATTCATGTCAGAGGTGTTGACCCTTGGATTGCCCGATGAAAAACAGCAGGTAGTTCTTCTAGAACCTTCACTAAAAGTGCCAAATGGCGGGAGGTTGTTTTGAAAACCTCTGCCTTTAAGGTCCGAAACGCATGTCTTGAGGATACAGGTTTAATTTTGCAAATGATTCGAGAGCTTGCTGATTTTGAACAACTCTTGGATCAAGTTGTAACAGATGAGAAAACTCTCAAGCACAGTCTTTTTATCGATCCCAAAGGACCCGAAGTGCTGATCGCAGAAGAGAATAATCAACCAGTCGGTTTTGTTCTATTCTTTCATAATTTTTCAACCTTTCTTGGAAGAAAAGGGATTTACATTGAAGACCTCTATGTTCGCTCAGAATATCGAGGGAAAGGATATGGAGAGCTGATTCTAAGGGAAATATGTGAGTTAGCAAAGAAGCGAAATTGCGGGCGTGTTGAGTGGTGGGTACTTGATTGGAATGAGCGGGCAATCAGTTTTTATAAGAAAATTGGGGCTGTTCCGATGTCCGATTGGACTGTATTTCGGCTAACGGAAGAATCAATTAATCGGTTGGTATTAAAGACTGAAAAATGAAGAAATTGAATTCATCTGAATTAGCTCAGCTAGAGATCTACTTGTATTATTTCCACGTTCACGAATTGAAGGAAGTCTGTGATCAATTTCAGCTCTCGACCTCTGGGAAGAAGAAAGATTTGGTTTTACGGATTTTGTCCTATTTCAAATCTGGCAAGAAACAAGAATTGATGGATTTTCCTGACAGTTCTAGAGCGCACAAGGGAGAGAAATGCCCACTTCAACCAAAAACGAAAATCCTACTTGGGGCATATAAAAACGATCTAGCTACTCGAATGTTTTTTAAGGAACTAATTGGAGATCATTTTCATTTTACAGCTTTTGGGATCGATTGGATTAATGAGAGGTGGGCAAAGGGAGATCCCCCAACCTATCAGGAATTTGCCTCTTTTTGGGAAAAAGAATATGAATCACGTAAAATGCAGAAGGCTACTCCAAAAAAGGAGTGGGCTTATCTGAATTTTATACAGCGCTGCTCACAAGAACATCCAGAATTCTCAAAAGCACAGATTGTAAAAGCCTGGAAACTTGAACGAAACTCTTATGTTCAGAAAGCCAAAATAATTCTTGAGAACATTTCTTAGGATAGGAGACAAAAAATAGAAATGCACAACACATCAGCAACCAAGAAAACGTTTTTTATACTATGGATTCTATGCATCATTGGTTCGTGGTCCGTTCTTCCCTACGTTCAGCATTTAGAGATACTGCCCACCGCCGTTTCTATCTGGAAAATGGCTTTATTAGGAACAATCCAAGCAACCCTGTTTTTCGGTCTTATATGCTGGGTTAGCTATAAGATTCTGCCAAAAACAGATCTTCGTCCTTTTCCCCCTCTGTTTAAAGGGTATTGGCTCAAGCAGGTAGTGTATCCAGCTCTTATTACTGGTGTTTTGGTGGGACTAGCCATTTTCTTATCTGATAAGACCATTTTTAATAGCTCTCTTCTTTCAAGGGGTCATCCACCACTTTGGACGGGTGCTTTAGCTTCTATTTATGGAGCAGTCAATGAAGAGGTGTTGTTGAGACTCTTTCTTTTCACCCTGATATATTTCCTCATCGGCAAATGTTTAATAACTAATGGAAGCAATAGATCGACTATCCTATGGGGCGTAAATATTTTAGTAGCTCTGGTTTTTGGTCTAGGTCATCTGCCAGCAGCCTTTAAACTTGCGTCTCCCTCGAGTTTTGAAATTTTCCGAGTACTCTTCCTGAACGGAATTGCTGGGGTTGTATTCGGCTGGCTTTATTGGTCTAGAGGACTTTGGACCGCAATAGCCGCCCATTTTGTAACCGATCTTATGATCCATGTGTTTTTGATTTAGGTGTGAATTAATGAGGGTTGATAAAAAATCAGTCGGGGTCTTTAAAAAATGGCGTTTGACAGCTTAATTGATGTAGCTAGCTCGTAGACTTCTCCATTCTTTGGCTGATAACCCCCGATTGGTTAGCTGGCCAAGGCCTACAGCAAGCATCCTGAAAGCATCCGCTCCGTGGCTAGCGAAGTTGTGAAGAGGTTGGCTAGACCAACATCCATGGCGGTCATTCCACTCCTTCTTGTAACTCTCTAAAGCTGTGATCCCCTTAATGCATTTTATCTCATCAAACCAGCAACGATTAAGAATGTTGCGGACAGCATCTATGCCTTCATTTATCCCTACGTCTGGAACTACTGTCAAATGGATTCCATGATTTCGAGCTACCTCTACTCTGGACAAACCAGTGCTGTATTCATGAACTGCGGCATCATGAGGCACTAGATGCTTTCCATAGGTGTAGGGCTTGTTTTTGAGATGTTGGAGATAGTGTGTTAAAGCTTCCCCGCTGTTCTCAAAAAATTCAAGTAGATGAATCTCCTGCCCACATTGCTGAAAAAACCAGATGGCTGTTGAATCGTTGTATCCTAGATCCCAAGCTGTATGAACAGGGACATTAGCATCGTAGTAGACGTTTCGGATACGCCCTTGCTGCCTGGCTTCAACAATCTGTTTGCCATAATACAAACCCTCATTGGAGGCTTCAAAGGCCTCATCAGGAGTGCTCGGAAACTCTCGCTTCATGTCTTCTCCCTGAGTTAAAGCACGTTTGACATACCAAGCTCGCTGTCCTTCATCCAATCGACCATTTATAACGCCCTCCAAAGCGTTAAAGTAATCAGAGTAATGTTTTGGTACTACCACATCGTCTGAATCGATTCTATAGCCTTTATGATCGTGCCAAGGGAAAAAGTGAAAACGAAAGTCCAGTGGGGTTAATTTCTTTCCCGAATCCATGATGACCTGTGCTTCCTTACACATTTGGTAAAAGTATCCCTCACGTCCTTCAGCAGTACTTTCGATAAAAACATATTGGCCAGGTGCGAGTGCGTTTAGAGAGCCAGTAACGATCTCTCTAGCCTTATCTGGGAACTTGGCACATATCTTACCGAATTCGCTGATATGGAGCATTTGAAGAGTGCTAGACCGCATCGATGTTCCCACACGCAGGGTAGATCCATTGCTGAGTTGCAACTCCCTTGCATTGTCTGTATTGACGCCTCTAAGTGACTTCAGCTCTGCTGGCAGACTATCGTAAGCAAACTTTACTCTACGAAACATGACCTCTGCATCTTCTCTAGTATGAGCAATGATTCCTGCATGGAGATTGCTATTGAAAAGGCAGCGGTCCAGAAAGAGAAGACAAACAAACGTTGACATCCCTAGCTGACGAGCTTTTAGGATGAGATTGCAATACCACATTTCTTTATAAAGCTGTTTCTGAGCCCAGTTGAGTTGAAAAAGAACCTTATTCCCCGACTTATCGATGATCCAATAGAGATTATTCAAACGCCACAGAGGATCTGCTAACAGTTTTTCTGCCTTTTCAAGTGTATTCTCAACCATCAACTAAATCCTTGGAGAAACCATCAACTCGCTGGAGAAGAAAAGAAAGTGGATTTGCGGCATCTCCTCCGATCTGCTGTTTATCTGACCACCCACAAGTATTCCCCATAACAAATTTAGTGAACCCAGCATTGAATTGATTGAGAAGTCCTCCTTTCACAAGCTTGGACTGCTGCCATTCTTGAGACTTCCTATAAACACGGGAAAACTTTTCATTGATCTTAGCCCATTCGGAAAGCTGGTCTGGCAAATATCCTCGTTCGAGAGCAAAATCCTTGTACCAAATACTGTCCTTAAGCTGCATCCACGCTTCAAATGCATCCGCCTCTGCCTCTATAAATGCAGGGGTATATTTGATTGGGCGGCCGCCTTTTTCAGATCCTGCATATGGTTTATGACCTTTTGGGGCTGGCATAAAGTTCACCACCTAGGAATTTGTTTAGAACATTCACACATCCAATCGCCCAATTCTTGCACCCTCTCTTGAATAATCTTGGAATGGAGCCCTTCGCAAGCAATATCGTCCCAAAGCCCTTCAAAGAAGGCATTAATATTGCTTGGATAACTTACTCCTTCATGACGACGCAAATAATCGAGGAATTTTTCTGCATCTTTCTCGGAAAAAAACGAAGTTTCAGCACAGTGAAATTGCCAGCCACTTGGTGTCTGGACAACCTCAAACGGCGAGATAATTCCTGATTTAGGACAATAAACGCCAATTAATAGCTGGTTTTTTATATTTTCCGACATATTACATTTCAGATATTCACACTAAAATACAATATATAAGACTAATTCATAATTAGTTCAATAGAACAGAAATCAACAAACAGCGATGCAACCTTTGTGCCGAAAAATTCCTACTTTGGAACGAGGCTTTTTAATGCGAATTTCAACCTCACACCCCAGCAAAAAGAGGTAGTGCATAAGAGAATCAGCACTAAATGCTGAGAGTTTTCCTGAAACAAGCATGGAAACTTTCGGTTGAGAAATCTCGAGTTTCTTTGCGACTTCCTGTTGAGATAGCCCACTTTTTTTAATAAGCCCGCTCACTTGGTGCAATAATTTAGCTCTGGCCAATACCTCTTCAGATTGTTCCCTTCCAAGAGCCTCAAAAATATTGCCTTCTGTTACTTCATAATCAGGTTCTTTGCTCATACGTCTCCTTTTTTCTTTTTCCAAAGCTTATACAACTCCTCAGCCAGCTTGAGCC
>CAZFWE010000125.1:0-5338 GCA_964522685.1 uncultured bacterium
TCTTTTTCGCAAAATTTTTCGAAAAATCTGCTCAAAAATCTTCAATTTTTTCAAGTAAAGCGAGTTTCGAAAGAGGTCTATTTCTCACGAAGGAGCTCTTTCTGACCATTTACGGAGTGTTTCAAGATCTTTTTTGGTAAGGCCCTTGACTTCTCGGAACTGCTTTTCATCGGCGTTTTGGATGGCTTTTACGCTGCCGAAATGTGTGAGAAGCCGTTTTTTCTTGGTCGGGCCGATCCCTTTCAGAGTGTCGAGTTCGCTGGATAAGGTCCGTTTGGACCGTCGCTTACGATGGTAGGAAATCGCCGCGCGGTGGGCTTCATCGCGGATGCTTTGGAGCAAGAAGAGGAGCGGGGACCGGGGATCGAGGAGAAGAGGATCTTTTCGGTGAGGCAGGTAGATTTTTTCTTGGGTAAGCCCTTTGTCATGGCGCGCCTCTTCTTTAGAGACGCCGATAACATCGATAGAGGCGATCCCAAGCTCTTGGAATACTTCGAGCGCGATGTTGAGCTGCCCTTTTCCTCCGTCGACGATGAGAAGATCGCAAAAGTCATTTTTCTCTTTTTCTCGAAGATAATGGCGATAGATCACTTCGCGCATTGCCGAATAGTCGTCGGGTTTTTCTCCCTTTACCTTAAAGAGTTTCATTCGCGATGAGTCTTTCTCCCCGTTGACAAAGGAGATGAGGCTTGCAACTGGATCGGCACCTGAAAGATTCGAAGTGTCAAAGCATTCGATGCGGCGGGGAAAGCGGGTGAGCTGTAGCGTCTCTTGCAGGTCAAGGAGTCGTTTTTCTCGAAGGCTGCGCGCGTCTTGTTCGCGGACGAAAAGAGCTTTTGCATTGCGGTAGGCCATTTCGAGGAGATCTTTCTTTTTGCCGATCTTGGGCGTTGAGATTGAAATTTTACGGCCGGCTGATTCAGAGAGAATCTCTTCAAGCGCTTTGGCCTGGGGCAAAGCTACAGGGACAAAAATCTCTTGCGGCCAGGTAGAAAGATATTTGTAGTGCTGAAGAATAAACGATTCCAACAGTTCATCGTCTTCAGATAAGATCCGGTGGAAGCTGAAATGTTCTGAGGCAATGATTTTCCCTTCGCGGAAGAGCAGGAGCGCGATAAGGACTGCGTCGGCTTCTCGGAAGAGGCCGATGACATCGCAGTCTTTGGCAAATGGATTGTCGACGTGCTGAACAGTTGTGACGTGTTCGATTTGCCGGATCGTTTGAAAGTGCTCTTCCGCTTTTTCAAATTCGAGGGAGTCGGATGCTTCCTGCATCCGTTTTTTAAGCTCGCGCAAAAAATCCTTGTTCTGCCCTTTCAACAGGCGCATAGCTCCCTCTACATACCTCTCGTATTCCTTTTCGGTGCATTTTCCGACGCAAGGGGCACAGCATCGCTTGATGTCGTAAAGAAGGCAGGGGCGTTGTCGAGCGGCTAACTCTCCGTCGGAGCATTGTCTAAGCGGGAATAGCCGGAGGAGTAAATCGTAAGTCTGCCTGGCGGCTAAGGCGTTTGTGTAGGGACCGAAATAAACGCCCTCTTCTTTTGGCTTTCCCTTGTAGCGTACCAAGCGAAGCATCGGCCATTTGTGCTGGGTAAGGCAAAGGCTGATGAAAGTCTTATCGTCTTTGAGGAGGACGTTGTACTTGGGCTGGTGTTTTTTGATGAGCGTATTTTCCAAGATCAACGCGTCTTTTTCAGTCAGGGTAACGATCGTATCGATCGCCTCCACTTGAGAGATTAAGAAGGGAATCATTTCTCGTTGATCGCCGCTACGTCCAGAGATTTGATCGGGAAAATATTGCTTGAGCCGGGCGCGCAAATTCAAAGCTTTGCCGATGTATAGGATTGTGTCGGAAGCGTCTTTCATGAGATAGACCCCCGGCTCTGTCGGATAAAGAGTTAAAGATCTCGCATCAAAAGACATTCTTTTTCAATTTTTGCAGCAATACAAGTGCATCAAGTGGCGTTAACCGGTCGATTTCTACTGCCTGGAGTTCTTTGATGACTTCCGGTATTTTTCCCAAGCCAATTGGCTCTTTAGTCTCTTCCAATAATAAAGAGAGTTGATCGTCCTGTTTGATTTTTTTTATTTTCCGAGGGCTTCCTGCTTCGAGCTGCAAGAGCATTTCTTCAGCTCGCTTGATCGCCTTATAGGGAATCCCGGCGAGCTTTGCAACGTGGATGCCATAGCTCTTGTCGGTGCCACCGGGGATGATCTTTCTTAAAAAGACGATCCCGTCCGGGGTCTCTTGTACGGCGACCTGGTAATTAACAGCGCCTTTGACCTCTTGTTCCAACCGCGTAAGCTCCCAATAGTGGGTGGCAAATAGCGTTTTGGCCTGTTTATTGTTTGTGGTGAGAAGATATTCGGCAACCGACCAGGCGATTGAGATGCCATCATAGGTGCTGGTGCCTCGGCCGATTTCATCGAGGAGGACAAGAGAACGGGATGTGGCGTTGTTGAGAATGTTTGCAGTTTCGGCCATTTCGACCATGAAAGTCGATTGCCCACGAGCCAGGTCGTCGCTGGCGCCGATCCGCGAAAAGATCTTGTCGACAAGACCGATGCGAGCACTTTCCGCCGGAACATAGGACCCCATTTGGGCGAGGATGACGATTAGGGCCACTTGCCGGATGTAGGTCGATTTTCCGGCCATGTTAGGGCCTGTGATCAGCATGAGTTGCCGCTCTTTCGAAAGGACGGTGTCGTTAGGGATGAAGTTCGCTTTGCCGACGGCCTTTTCGACGGCCGGGTGGCGCGCTCCTCGGATTTCCAATGTATCTGAAGCGTCGATGATGGGTTTTATCCAACCCAGCTCTTTGGCCGTTTTTGCTAGCGATAAGAGTGCGTCGAGGGTTCCAATCGCCTTTGCAGTTTGGAGAATCACAGCAGAATATTGCGCGATCTCTTTGCGTAAATCTTCAAAGAGTTCCGTTTCAAGCGCTTTGGATCTCTCTTCTGCGGTGAGCACTTGATGTTCGAAATGCTTCAGCTCTTCGGTAATGAACCTTTCGGCGTTTGTGAGGGTCTGTCTTCGCTGGAAGCCGGCGGGAATTTTATCGCCTTGCGCACGGCTTACTTCGATGTAGTAGCCGAAGGCTTTTGTAAAGCCCACTTTCAAGGTCTTGAGGCCCGTTTCTTCTCGAAGTGCCGCCTGGTACTGGTTCATCCAAGAAATGGAATCTCGCGAAAGTGTTCTCAATCGGTCGAGTTCGGGGTGGTAGCCGTCGCGAAATAGCTCTCCCTCTCCGATCCTAAGAGGCGGCGTTGCCATCAGGGCCCCGAGAATTCTCGCCGAGACGGGATCAGAGAGTTTTTCTCTCGATTCGACAATCGCGGTAGCTTTATAAGGCTCGAGTGCTTTCGCGATCGGAGCGATTTTTGAAAGAGAAATTCCCAACCCCAAAAGATCGCGTGGGGTTCCATAGCGCGCGGCGATTTTCATCATAAGTCTTTCCAAATCGCGCACTTCTTCAATTTCGAGCGGATCGGAATTCAAAAATTCAGCCAGAGCCTCTTGCCGTTTTTCAATTTCTACCAATGAGAGCAGCGGTTGCTTGACCCAATGACGCAAAAGTCTGCCGCCCATCGGCGTTGCGGTTCGGTCAAGAAGGCTCAAGAGCGCCCACTCGCCGTCGATAAGTTCCAAATTGCAAAGCGTCGAGCGATCGAGTGATAGATAGTTTTGCAGCGAGTCGGAGCCGATAGCCGCGACATGCTCGAGTCGGAAGTTCAAATCTTGCTTCAAATAGCCGATCAAAGCGCCGGCAGCTGCGATCGAAGCAAATTGCCCTTTTAACCCGAAGCCGTCGAGGCTTACCGCATTGAAATGAGACAGGAGAACTCCGTGCGCCGATTTCGCATCGAAGCGCCACTCCTCTTTTTCGTTCAGCACGAAAGGGAATCCATGAGAGAGTTCTTGAAAGAGGGGCACATGAGAACTTTTGAACTTACGGGAGACTAGAAGCTCCGAGGGGCGCAAGCGGTACAGCTCATCGATCAGCTCTGCCATCGTTTCTGTTTCCACCGTGCGGAATTCTCCCGTCGTCACGTCGAGAGCAGCCAAGCCGAAGAGAGTTCCCGTTTGCGCGATCGCAGCAAAGTAATTGTTCTTCTTATCCGAGAGGAGTTGCGAAGTGACGATCGTGCCGGGGGTCACGATGCGTACGATCTCTCGTTTGACAAGCCCCTTAACAGACTTTGGATCTTCCGTTTGCTCTGCGACAGCGATCTTAAAGCCTTTTGCGATCAGCTTGTCGATGTAGGAATCAGCAGTGTGGAACGGCACTCCGCACATCGGAATGCCTTGGCGGGCGGTGAGCGTAAGGCCGATTTCCTTCGACATGCGGGTAGCATCTTCGTAAAACGCTTCGTAGAAGTCTCCGAGCCGAAAGAGAAGAAGTGCATCTCCAGCTTGGGCTTTGCAGACCTCCCATTGGGCCATCATCGGCGTGGTATTTGTTTCCATGTCAAGATTATGGCAAAACGGACTGAATTTTGCTATACTGATCCCGACGGAGTTGAATTATGTTTAAAGCGCTTTTCCAGAATTTTTCTCCTCCTAGCGTGACGTTTGCGACGACGGTTTGGGAAAAAGACTGGCGCCAGATTCTTTTGGATCCCGAGTATCTCCCTGTGCGGCAAATCCAGAACCACTGTTTTCCGTTCGCTGAGAAACTGCTCATCATCAACAATGTTATCGATTTGTCCGCGGCCAAAAAAGCGGCCGCTCGCTGGATCAGTGAAAGCGTCTTGACGCGCTTCGTCGTTGTTGCTGAGATCGCTGAAGAGATCCTCTCGTTTTTCCAATTGAAGCGCTCCGATTTCCAAATGGGCTTGGATGCTCATCTGTATGAAGATGTAAATTCCGATTGGATCTATTACAACGCGCTGGGGCCTCTAGCGGCGATTTATTGCTGCGAAAGTGAGTATCTTCTCTATTTGACGGGAGATGTGTTTCTTCCGGAACCGATCGACTGGGTGGGGCCCGCGCTCCGAAAAATGGCAAAGAATCCGCTCTACAAAGTGGCCAATCCCACTTGGAATGGCCAATATAAGCAAGCAAAGAGGGAATCGTACCGAAAAGATGGTCTCTTTTACGCGGCCAAACAGGGATTTTCAGATCAGATCTTTCTCGTGAAAAAGGAGGAGTTTTGCAAAGCCATTTATGGGGAGATACGCCCTGACTCGATCCATTTTCCGAGAGGCGATGTCTTTGAAAAACGCGTTTTCAGCTATATGAAAAATCGGAGCTGGGAGAGAATCATCTTTAGGCGCGGCTCATACATCCACGAGAATTTTTAAGATGGGATCTTTTTCTAGAGAAAGTTTGGAG
>CAZFWE010000126.1:0-5314 GCA_964522685.1 uncultured bacterium
CGCCATTCAGCACGCGACTTCGATCTCCGGCATGCTGATTACCATTGCCGCAATCATCACCGACAAGCCTGAACCAAAAAAAGCTGCGGCTCCCGCTCCCGGCATGGGCGGCATGGGCGGCATGGGCGGCATGGGTGGAATGGGTGGAATGGGTGGAATGGGTGGAATGGGTGGAATGGACTTCAGCGGCATGATGTAAAGCTGCTTTACAGCCCGCGCCTCAAGAAGAAGGGGAGATGTTTTAGATAGACCTTTTCCCTTTTTAGTTAAACCTAATCAAGAGGTGCGGAAATTCATCCTCTATCTACGTAGAGATTTACTCCCTTTCTGATATTTTGTAGCGGGATTTGAATAAATGGCGTAAATTATCCCCTTATGAGATATCTTCTATTTGGAATTTTAATCGTTTGCATCTCTATGTCCTGCCATAAAAGAGAAGCATCTCGCGTCGAACAGAATCTGCGAATCAATTTTCGAAAAGATCCCGTCTCTTTGGACCCGCGAAAAGGGAATGACATGGTCGCCTCTCAGGTGCATTTTATGCTCTTTGAAGGACTTCTCCGATTGAATCCGGATATGAGCCTTTCCCTAGCTCAAGCCAAGTCTTATGAAGTTTCTTCTGATGGGGAGCAATATACTTTCTATTTGGGAAACACTGTGTGGTCCGATGGAACTCCTGTCACTTCTTTTGATTTTGCAAGAGCATGGAAAAGCATACTCGAGCCAACTTTTCCGTCTCCTGACGCTTATCTTCTCTATTCGATCAAGAACGCGCGGCAGGCTAAAGCGGGCCAAGTCTCTCTTGATCAAGTCGGTATTCACTGTAAAGATGACAAAACACTCCTTGTTGAGCTCGAGGCCCCATCTCCTTATTTTTTACAAATTGTCGCTTCATCGGTTTTATTGCCAGTATATACAAAAACCGATGCAAACGTTTCTAATTGGGACCGACAGCCAGAAACTCTTCTTTCCAATGGTCCTTTTCGTTTAAAAAAATGGGAGTTCAATCAACAACTTGTTTTTGAGAAAAATCCCCTTTATCGAGAGGCAGATGCAGTCAAGCTAGACCACATTTTCATCGATATTATCGACAGAGAAATGGCAGTTCTCCATATGCACGCTACCGGTTACTTTGATCTCGTTGGTTCTCCGCTCTCCTTTTTTCCTCATTTTCTTCTAGAAGATTTAGAGAAAAGAAAATTGTTGGTTTTCTTCCCAGTTGCCTCGACGAAATTTCTCTCCTTCAACACCTCTCGCGCCCCTTTTCAAAATGTGAATGTTCGCCGAGCATTGGCATTGGCGATCGATCGGAAATCTCTGGTGGAACACATCACAAAACTGAACGAACAAAAAGCTCTAAATATCATCCCTCCTGCTCTTCTCCCCGATGATGGGCCCTATTTTCCTGATGGGGACATTGCCCAAGCAAAGAAATATTTCCAACAAGGGCTTCGCGAGTTGAATATAAAAGAAACTGATCCGATCTCTTTGATGTATGTCTTCAGCGAAGGGAACCATATGTTAGCCCAAACATTGCAGCAAATGTGGAGAAAGGCTTTCGGGATTGAGATTGTTTTAGAACATGTGGAATTTAAGACGTTGCATGAACGGTCTGATCGTGGGGATTTTTCTATCGGCCTTTTTGCATGGCTCGCTGATTATGGCGATCCGATGAATATTCTAGAGCGCTTTACCGATCAGACAAATCACCGCAATTATTCTAAATGGAAAGATGAAGCCTACAATAACCTCTTAAGAGAGATGCTCCAAGCCCCCTGCCGGTCAGTTTATCTGAAAAAAGTAAAAGAGGCGGAGAAAATCCTCATCGATCAAATGCCATTTACATGCCTTTATCACGAAAATTACGCTTTTCTCATCCATCCTTATGTGGAAGGATTGGCCATTTCCCCTTTAGGCCATATCTATTTTGAGCGAATCTCTATTAATGCTGCAAAAAAGAAAAAAGCTGGCATTTTTTAACCTCACTCAATCTATATTCGCTATTATTGCCAAGCATTTGTGTATATAGATGGCTGTCCAAAATTCATTTAAAAATTTCCCTCGTAATTTTTTTGAAACTCATCCCGAGCCAGCCCCCTCTTTCTTTTTCTTCTACTAGTTGCCATTCCCATGTTCTTGTCAGAGCGAGATATTCTTTGCGCTGCTCAGCCAAGATTCCCGATACAATCCACAGGGCTCCTTTGAGACGTTGTTGCATAACGACCTTTTGCTCCGGGACAATCATATTCATGAGAAAAAGGGTCTCTTCCTCGTAGGGCGGGATGGTCTCCATAAACTCCGGAGAAAGATGATTCAATTTGCCGTTTTGTCTCGCGTGATCGAGGGCTTGAGGATCGATATCGACACCGATGGCAGAAGCGGCGTCGAGGAGGAGAGCTGCTAAGGTGAGGATCCCGCTCCCACAGCCAATATCTACGATAGAGCGGCCTTTAACGCGGTTTTGCATGAGTTCCAGCATGAGATACGTGGTCGGATGAGAAAGGTCTCCAAATCCAGGTCCCGGGAGAAGTTGAAGAACGGTTGATCCGCCGAAACGAGTGAGGTCGATGTGTGCTTTCCCTTCTCGAAAATCTTCGGCAAAAAGAGCCCATTGCTCTTCCCATGAGACGCTGTAAAAGTTCATCGATTTCTCCAAAAAGAAGGAAGAAAAAGGAGGAGCATTACATAATATTCGAGACGGCCGAGAAGCATCCAAAATATGGCCAGGATTTTTGAGATCGGAGAGAGGAACGAAAAGGAATCGAAGGGACCAGCGGCGCGAAATGCAGCACCGACGTTATTGAGAAAACAGGAGATTAGCCCAAGCGATGTTTCAGGGTCCACACCGTCGATGACTAGACTCACGGTTCCTAGGACGACGAAGAAACCGACAATGCAGAAGAAAGAGAGGACTGTGAGCGAGTTTTTATCGTCGACTTCAGAGGTCCCGATCCGAAGTGTACGGACGCTGTCGGGGCGGTAGATCGATTCGAGTCGATGTTGGACGATCTTGAAGAGAATGTAGAATCGGGATGTTTTAATCCCCCCTGCCGTAGAGCCTGACATTCCGCCGACGAACATCAAGAGGAGCATGAACATTTGGGAGGCAAAGGGCCAATGGTCGTAATTCGCGGTAAAAAAACCGGTAGAAGTTTGCATGGAGACGGCTTGAAAACTCCCTTCTTGAAACGCTTCTCCGATCGAATATTTCCCGATGAGAGGGATCGAGACACACAGGCAGCCAGCAATAAGAACGCCGAGAAAAAGAAAAAAATCAGGCGCCATAATTCGCTGGAACTTCATTCGGAGCGCATGGAAATAAAGGGAGAAATTAAGGCTTCCAAGGATCATAAAGAGAAAGACGATCCACTGAGTGGCCGTCGATCCATAGCTCGCAATGCTGTCATTGCGGACCGAAAAACCGCCGGTCGAAATATTGCTGAAGGAAATGCAAATTGCATCGAAGAGGGGCATTTGGTGGTTGGTTAAAACCAGTAGCCCTATTTCCAAAAGGGTCAGGCAAAGATAGAGTCTCCAGAGTTGGGAGGAAGTGGATTTGACGCGCGGGGTTATTCCTTCTTTGATGGGACCTGTCATCTCCACTTGATAGAGAAACTTACCTCCGACCTGAAGGGCCGGAAGGACCGTTAAGAAAATGACTATGATCCCGAGCCCTCCGATCCATTGGAGCATGCTTCGCCAAAGAAGCACAGCCTTTCCCACGGCCTCGACGCCGGAATGGAGTATGAGATTCGTTTGCAGATCGTAGATGGGCTCGACGGTGCCGTAAAATGTATAAGTTTTGTCGGGGATATTGAGATTGGTGATATGTCGAGGGATTTCATTGCCATTGTCGTCGTAGGCTTTAGCGCTGATCATGGTTGCTCCGGTCGTCGTCAGTCCAGACATGGCTTCGAAATAGGCGTCGATGGGATTCGTCAGTGTTCGGCTTAAATAAAACGGAAGAGCGCTGATGAAAGAAGTCGCAAGCCAGATAGCGACAACGAGAAGGATCGCTTTGTGGCGGCGAAGCTGGTCTTTCTCGGGGTCTCCGAATTTTCGCAGGATAAAGGCGAGGGCAAGAGAAATTGCGATGGCGACTCCGAATCCAAGCGTCGAATGAGATTGAGGATGGCATACGTCGATGAATTGGCAGTAAGCTGCAAAGAGCAGTGGGATCGACATTAAGAGGGCGAGATAGAGAAGATATCTAGAGAGAAGTCGGTAAATCATTCAAAGAGGTGGTAATTTTGTTCAAGGCAGTGGGAGCTGCAGATAGCGATCGCCGTATCATCCGGACACAAAATGCTATTGCCTTGGCCGATCATCACTTTTCCATGATTTTCGATGACAGCGATGAGAAGATCTTTCGGCAAATGCAAGTCGGACAAGGGAATTCCGATAAGCCCGGAGGAGGGGGAGACTTTAAGCTCGACGATTTTTGCGGCGTCATTAGAGAGGGATCCCACAGAGAGAATCGTCTTCTCATGCAAGATCGATAATAGCCGATTGGCGACATTGATGCGAGAGGAGATGGTGGGAGTTACCTTTGCCTGTTCGAAAAGAGGAATGTAAGAGGGGTCGCCGACAAGAGAAATCGTTTTGGGACAGCCCAGATAGACAGCCATCGAGGAAATCAAGAAATTCGTCCCGTCGTTTTTCGTGCAGCAGACGAGGGCATTGGCCATCTCTACGCTTTCTTCCTTCAAAAAGGACGGTTCGTTCTGGTCTCGATTGATGATCGTCGCTGCGGGTAGCAAATCGGAGAGCTCCTTGCATCGGAGAGGGTCTTTTTCGATGATGCGGACTGATACCCTCTGCTGCAAGAGGAGGCGGGAAAGATGGCGGGCAACTTCCGTTCCTCCGACGAGAATCACTGATTTGACGCGTCGCTCCAACGTGTGAAAATGCTCATGCAGCTCATCCATGATCTTAGTTTCTCCAATCAGGGTCGCTTCATCCCCGGGCAATATAAAATCATTTCCGTGGGGGAATAAAATCTGCTTTCCCCGTCGGATGAGGCCGGCGATGAGCCCTGAAGGGAGTTGAAGATCTTTAATTGGCACATGTCCCTTTTTCCAAATTTGAGGAATGACGATGGTGCGCATTAATACAGCGCCGTGTGCGAAGTATTCAAAGGCTAGATCGCTTGTATGGATCAATAGTTTAAAGAGATCATGCGCGGAGAGGAGTTCAGCGCCGATGAAATGATCGACGTAGAAAAGGCGTCCGATATCCAGGGTCTTCGATTGGAGCAGGGAGGGGGAGTTGATCCGAGCGACCGTTTTCGGAATTCCGAGATTTTTTGCTAGGG
>CAZFWE010000127.1:0-5313 GCA_964522685.1 uncultured bacterium
GCGCGTGAATTTTCTTTTGACCACTGCGCAGGCACGGAATATGGCATTGACAAAGAGGGGCGAATCTGCGAAATTACATCGCTAATTACAGGATTTGAAAAACGCGAGATCGCAAGCCGTTGGGCAGAAGTTGGGAAGGGGGCCTCTAAGGAAGCAATAGAGACCATCGTCTATTCTGATAGCGAGGCTGATTTACCCCTTCTTGAATGGGCTGATACTGCGATCATTGTTCGACCCTCTCGAGCTCTTAGAAAAGTCGCGCGCTCTCGAAATTGGACATTGATCTAGCCGGAGTTTACAAAAAGATGAACGCGAGAACCGAAACAATGGTCGCAGCGCCCAAGACCGCGCCCTACAAACATGTTCACCGCCGCCATGACGCTGTCTTTAAAGAGCGCGTCTTCGACGTCGACATCCAAGAGCTTTATTTGCCAAAAAAAATTGTACAGCACTTGGAAGATGTCCGGGCTGGGAAAGCTCGTTTCGATTCTTCATACGCCGATGCGATCGCGGAAGGGTTGAAAAACTGGGCGTTGAAAAGCGGGGCGAATGCATACACACATTGGTTCCAGCCGCTGAACCATTTGACTGCGGAAAAACACGATTCTTTCTTAGCGTGGGGCCACGAAGGTAAAGCAGTTGATCTCTTCCGTGGAAAAGAACTTCTTTTCGGAGAATCTGATGCCTCTTCTTTCCCCTCAGGAGGTCTTCGCACCACGCATGAGGCGAGGGGTTATACTGCATGGGACCCCGCTAGTTTGCCATTCTTATGGGAAAGCGCCGAAGGACTGACCCTTTGCATTCCTTCGATTTTTTATTCATGGAAAGGAGTCGCCCTCGACCATAAAATCCCATTACTTCGTTCAGATCAAAAGATAAAATCAGCCGCGATGCGGCTGCTCGCACTTTGCAAGATTAAAGCGAGAACGGTTTACTCAACCCTCGGTGCAGAGCAGGAATATTTCTTGATCGACAAGAGCCTTTATGCGCTGAGGCCCGATCTTGCCTTGTCTGGACGCACAGTTTTTGGAGCGAAGCCCCCCAAAGGCCAAGAGCTTGAAGATCACTATTTCGGCGCAGTCAAAGATCGGGTAATGGCGTTTATGCTCGATTTCGAAGAAGAAGCCCTTAAGCTGGGAATCCCCGTTAAAACACGACATAACGAAGTCGCTCCCGCGCAGTACGAAACAGCGCCTCTTTTTGAAAAAGCATCGATCGCTGCTGACCACAACTTGGCGCTTATGGAAGTGATGAAACAATCGGCTGCAAGATACGATTTAGTGTGCCTTTTCCACGAAAAACCGTTTGCGGGGATCAATGGCTCTGGCAAGCACAACAACTGGAGCCTTGCAACCGATACCGGCATTAATCTGCTGGATCCGAAGGGAAATAGCCTTCTTTTCATCACGCTTTTAACGGCCATTTTGCGAGCGCTGCACGAACACGCGGGCCTTTTGCGCGCTTCGATTGCATCGGCAGGCAATGACCATCGCCTCGGAGCATCCGAAGCACCCCCTTCGATCCTTTCGGTGTTTTTGGGCAACGAGCTTCAAAGGATCGTCCAAGAGATCATCCACGAAAACCCATCTTCTGGCTTAACAGCGCGGAGAATCGATATTGGTCTTGAACATCTTCCCGCGCATGACGCCGATCAATCAGACCGGAATCGCACTTCATTTTTTGCCTTCACAGGCAATCGATTTGAATTCCGTGCCGTCGGCGCATCGGCTTCCTGCGCTTTGCCGATTTCGGTCCTCAATGCAATTGTCGCCGACAGTTTGGAGCTAATCCTCGATGAGATCGAAAGCGCACTTAAAGGTAAGAAGGCATGCACTCTGGACATCGCACTTCCCGTGTTGCAAAAACATCTGATAGCGGCTTCGCCGGTTCTCTTTGAAGGGAATGCCTACTCCGACGAATGGCACACAGAAGCTGAGAAGAGGGGACTTTTGAATATTCGTCGGAGCTTTCATTCTTTTGATCAGTTCTTAAAAACAAAATCGATCCGAGTCTTAGACGGCGTGATGAGCGAACAGGAAATTACCTGTCGGTTTGAAGTTTTCGTTGAGCAGTATGCGAAAACGATGGCCATTGAATCGAATTTGATGCTCGAAATTTTTCGAACGCAAATCCTGCCTGCCGTACAACAGGACCTCCACCGTTGTTTCTCAATGCTGCAAGCGGGCGCTTCCGTGGGGATCTATCCCTCTTCGCAGAAAAAACTCGCCGATAAGATTTGCTCTCTCCTCGATGGGGCAACAGAAATGGCCGATGAAATCGAGCTGCTCAAACAACAATCGTCCGATATGGGCTGGGAAGCGAAAGCAAAAGTCTACTGCGAACTCGTCGCTCCGAAAATGGAAGAGATGAGAAAAAAAGTCGATGCATTGGAATCCCTTGTGGAAGATGATCTCTGGCCTATGCCGAAATATCGTGAATTATTGTTCCATTTATGAACTCCGGGCCTAAAGGACCGGGGTTTTGGAGACCTGATGAAAAATATAGGTTTTTTTGGCGGGAGCTTTGATCCCATCCACTTCGGACATTTGAGTTTGGCGATCGAGATGTTGGAAAAGCACGGGCTGGATGAGATTTTATTTTGTCCTGCTTTCTGTTCTCCGTTCAAGGTCGAGAGGCCTCCCGCCGCTTCACCGGAGGCCCGGTTAGAAATGCTCAAACTCGTTTTAGCTGACGTTCCTCAGTTTCGCGTGACTTCCTTGGAAATCGAACGATGCGTCGCTTCTTATACAGTTGAAACGCTCAAGAGATTGCCAATTGCGCAATATCGACTTATTTTGACAAAGGAAAGCGCGGCTTTTTTTTCAAAGTGGAAAGAACCCGAGGAAATTCAACGCCTCGCGCCGCTTTTGATCGGGGAGAGAGCTTTTCCCATTTCCAGTACTGAAGTGAGAGAAAGGCTCAAAAAAAAACTTTATTGCGGGCATTTAGTCCCTGAGAAAGCGCTGTACTATATTGAGAATCATGGCTTATACTAATCACCATGAAAAGAACTGAACTTGAAATCCTAAATCTCATTGCGCAAGTCATTTACGATAAAAAGGGCATAAATATCCTCGCTCTCGATGTCCAAGGATTGTCGAATATCGCCGATTTTCTCCTCATTGCTGAGGGAAATGTAGACCGTCACGTCACGGCAATCGCCCGGTCAGTGGTCGAAGAGCTGCATGAAAGAGGAGAGAATCCCACCCATGTAGAAGGTCTTCAGACAGGCGATTGGGCCGTACTCGACTACTCTGGCATTATGGTCCATCTTTTTATGCCGGGATATCGAGAAAAGTATTCTTTAGAAAAACTTTGGTCCGAAAGCAAAATCGTCGACCTTGAAATCGATATTTCGAAGTCGTCCCTCGGCCAGTTAAATCGTTAACCTTCTCACTATTAGCTGTTTACAAGAAGAAAAATCCGATTGAGAAAGACGGTTGAATATGGTATGATGTACGGCAATCAAAACGAACTTTTTAGGAGAAAGCCATGACTCAGAGAAAGCGGATCGTAGTAACGGGAATGGGAATCGTTTCCTGCTTTGGGAACGATGTAGGATCTTTCTACGACCAACTTTTGGAAGGAAAGAGCGGGATCGTACCGATCGAAGAGTTTCCTGTTACTGACTATCCCACTCGTTTTGCAGGCGTAGTCCGGAGTTTTGATCCCGGTGAATATATGGATAAAAAATCGGCCAGACGCGTTGATCCTTTCATCCGGTATGTCATGGTCGCCGCTAAAAAGGCGATGGAAATGGGGGGCCTTGACCAAGAAGCCCTTCAAAAACTCGATAAGAAGCGGGCGGGAGTCATCATCGGTTCTGGCATGGGTGGAATGAGTGTCTTTTACGACGGAGTCGATACGCTTCTCAATAAGAGTTATCGCAGGCTGACTCCATTTTTCGTCCCTTACATCATTACCAACATGGGCGGAGCTCTACTTGCGATCGACATTGGATTCGAAGGGCCGAATTATTCGATCTCCACCGCTTGCGCTACCTCGAACTACTGCATCCATGCTGCTGCCCAGCAGATCCGCGAAGGCAAAACTGATGTGATGCTTTGTGGCGGCGCAGAAGCTCCTATCAATCCGATTGGGCTTGCGGGCTTCGTAGCCATCAAAGCCCTTTCGACGCGCAACGAAGATCCAACCAAAGCCTCCCGTCCTTGGGACCAGGCCCGCGATGGGTTTGTCTTGGGAGAGGGTTGTGGCGTCCTCATGCTAGAAAGTCTTGAGCATGCTCTAGCTCGCGGCGCGCCCATTTTCGCTGAATATCTCGGTGGCTCGGTAAATTGCGATGCATACCACATGACCGATCCACGTATTGACGGGGAAATCGTTGGCCGCTGTATGGAAGAAGCTCTTGCTGATGCAGGCGTCGCCAAAGAAAGAGTCAATTACATCAATGCGCATGCAACCTCGACTTTGGCGGGGGATCTCTGTGAAATCAACGCCATTCAAAAAGTTTTCGGACCGCATGCACATAGCATCAAGATCAATTCGACCAAATCGATGACCGGCCATTGCCTCGGTGCTGCCGGTGGCATTGAGGCGATTGCGACGATTCAAGCAATTCGCACTGGCAAGCTTCACCCTACGATCAACCTCGATAATCCAGAGCTGAAAACCGAAGGATTCGATCTGATTCCGCATCAAGCGAAAGAGCACAAGGTCGATGTCGCGCTCTCGAATTCGTTTGGTTTCGGCGGGCATAATTCAACCTTAGCCTTCGCAGCCTATGAAGCACGTACGGGCATCCAATGATTACTGAAGAATCTTTCGGAATTATTCCCCTTCGAAAAACTCCGGGTGGCTGGGAAGTTTTTCTCATTCAACACACTAGAAGTCGCTATTGGGGATTTCCGAAAGGCCACGGCGAGGAAGGCGAGTCACCGGAACAAGCCGCCATTCGAGAACTCAAAGAAGAAACGAATTTGGACGTCGTTCGCCAATTGCACCAATCGTCTTTAGAAGAACAGTATTATTTCCGGATGGAAGGGCGGCAGATCTTCAAAAAAGTTTTCTATTATATCGCTGAAGTAGAGGGCGAAGTGATCCTGCAAAAAAATGAAGTCCAAAATGGAATTTGGGTTTCTTTTTCTGAAGCGCTCGATAAAGTCACGCATACAGAAGGAAAAACCATCATCGCCCAAGTGGGAAAAATTTTAGCCAACCTATAGATTATTCATGTGGTGGTCGAGAAAACAAGAACGCATTTTTCAGCCGCCGAATGGCAAACTCGAAGTATTCTCTCGTCACTGCTTTTTTTCGGACATCAGCAAGCATAAAAAACGGTTCGACCGATTTTCC